>JASHSN010000527.1 GCA_030038695.1 Nitrososphaeraceae archaeon | reverse complement strand
TTTGGCAATCTCAACGAGGCGCAGTTCACGTTATTCTGGAAATGCTGGCAGCACAACCTATGGGTTATAAACGACATTATTCCGATTATTATAAGAAATAAAACATATGGTCCTGCAATGAAAATATTCATGGCACTACTAATCAAAGCTGGGACCTGGGGCATAATGAGATATCTTCGCGGATTATGCAAGACTCTTTTCAATGGTCAGACTCCAGACGACATTGTTGACAGATATGCTAGAAAGAAATCCGTAACGGCTTCACCTATGCCACGTCCTTGACCTCATGTCCCGTTACGGATTGATGTTTATGCTATCGGCTAGCTACTTTTTTCATTATTGCAGATATACCCAACGCCTGTTTAGCAGAAGAAACTAATGATTTTATAATCTCTTTGTCCGGTTAAAAAAAATTATATTTATTTTGAGCACTCATCTAGAACAAAAAGTGATTCTAGCATCAGATAATGGACCTTGGCAGCTTTCCATCTAAAGTATCTCAGGTTCCTCTAATAATGGCAGAAGCTGCGATAACTGTGGGCTTATCCAAGCCCAGAACTCTTGCTAGTATAGTAAGCGATGCACTCATGATCAGCGGTAGCTCACAGGTTGGATTTTGATTCCAACTGTGCGATGGCGCCATCTGCTACGCTCGCGGTCTTCGGTGTCAGAATAATAAAATAATTTTTATCCGCTCGTTCCACCGAAGTGACTGACTTGTATTTTTTAGTAGAGATATCAAACTCCACCATCCCTGCATTGATGTTACCCTTAGTATAGACCATCATCAGTACATCTCCGGATAGAGGAGTCAAAGGCACTATTGAAAAAACATAGCCCTTGTATGAGCTTACAGGAAGAACCTGTTTCATGTAGGGTGCAACTGATACAAGGTATAGAAAAACGTCCTCTATGCAGGAAAACTCTTCAAATTCGAATTTCATAGACTAGCTCTGAATTCTCCGTGATATAAGGATACGGGCTTGATCCAATTTAGGTTAAATGATGGTCATTGTTGATATTATCGTTATCCATACGATTCGAACTTGATATCAAAGCTGCCATCTTTTCTCTTATTACGTTCGGTCACAAATCCTTTTGGAACCAAGTAGTGTAAGGCTCCGTCAACAGTTCCCTGCCACCCACAGACATAAAAGGAAGTGTTTTCTGGCGTTATCTTTTCACCGACAAGTTCTTCTAGAGTCGAACGGTCGTTGCCTGAGTCCAATTTTAAGAATGATTCAACTCTTCCTTTCAGTCCTCCCCAGGATCTATTGAACCACTCTTGTGGTCTGCTAATGCTAGCTCTGTACTTGAAGTTCCATTTATCCTTACCTTTATCCAGGCTTTCTTCTTCCAAGTCGGTCAACAATTCCCTGTAACTCAGCTCATCTACGTAACTCGCTCCGTGTAAGACAATTATCTCTCGACGACTTTGGATCGCTTTTAGGTGCAAAGAATAGGAGATAAATGGGGCCAAACCTGTACCTCCTCCCATAAGAACCAACCTTCTGTTATCAGGAGAACCATCATGCATTTTTTCATTAATAGTAAACAGTCCTACCGGTTTTACCCAAATAACTTCGTCATTCTCCTTCTTGTTAAATAGTTCCGTTGTTAGTCGGCCTGGGAGAGGCTTTCGAACCCATCTGATGAGCAATTCGAAATATTTTTTTTGATGCGGAGGCGAAGCAATAGAATAAGCTCTACGTATTATCTTATTCTCGCTAGAAATATGGCTCCCCAAAGTAACAAATTGACCTGCTTTGAAGTCTGGAATAGCCTGGCTGTCTAACGGTGAAACCCGGATAATAGAAAGATCCTCTTTTAGAACTCGGACATACGTGATTCTGCCCTTGTTGTCGACTACCATACTCTGTCACCAGATTTAATTCCGTCGCTTATAAATGAATATATTTGTTCCCAGGATCGGGTTTAACTGGTTTACATATCTAAACACCTTGACCTACTATATGCGTAAGATGTATGGTTATGAATGATGGCGAATAGTAAATCTTAATTGCTTACATACACCAATCGCACGCATGACAAGGTGGTCTAAGGACAAAAATTTTATTTCTCCTTCTGTAGATGAGCTCGCAAATACAATTAACGAACAAAGTTCTGAAGAAAGAAACATGCTAAATACCTTTAGTAAGGCGATGAACAACTTTGCGTCCGAAAGATCCCTCGAGAGCTGTCTTGAAGCATTAAACGCGTCTATGCAGATAGCAAACATCAGGGGAAAACTAGTTGAATGTTATGAACATTATGCAAGACTATTAGAGAGAGAGGTAGTGCGACTGAGCAGAAAGAATGAAAATCCGGCAAAAACATAGTGTTTCTAGTGTTTGGTTCTTATGGATTCTCTAGGACCACAAATTAGGAAATTCCAATTAATTCTAATTTTATGCTACGGATATGCAATTAATAAAAAAAGTTGGTAACAAACAGGATTTTTGTCATGTTATTTTTCGCGAAATAAACAAGTTCTGAATCGATGTTGTTTTCGTAGTATAATGCCGTTTAGGCTCAAGCTGTGCCAACCACCCCTGCTCCTTTTAGCCTGGCTGATCTGCAGAAGGAAGCATATAGCTCAGCTTTCACCCAAGCTATACGCTAATTGTTGCGAAGCACATTACTGAACTGATTTTCTATCCAAGGACTTTTCGTTCAAACATTACACATCTGCGGTTCTCTCTTCTTGTCCGTCGCTGTAATATGCATAGGCAGAGCAACTGCCCACGTCAAGAAACCGTAAGAAAATCATCTCGAACCATTCAAAAAGAGGATATACCTCTAAAAACCTTGTAATAGACAATTTCTAGCCGAATGAAGGCTGATCCAACACATTCCTCGATTTACCCAACGGGAGAAAAACTGAAGCACAATCCCGCGGGTGTTGGAGTCATCTCATATATAATCTTAAGAAATTACTAGTACGACCACACGCAGCGATGTGAACTAATGCTACGGAATTAGGATTTTGAATAATCCGATCAATGTTTAAAGACACACATAATTAGTATATACCGATCTTGATCTCTGGAAGAATGGTTCGATCAAATCGAATCAGGCAAGGTCAGAAAGTAGTCTTGTAATTGAAAACGCAATAGACGAATTTAAGAGAACGATGAGAACCTTTAAGAAAGGAAATTGAGATAAAAACTGAAGCAGTGATAATTAGTCAACTCCACGTGTTAGGGACTTCCCGTGTGTAGCAAAGCATATCAGACAAGAAATTCGTGGACTGTTCTACGAGGAGTATAATTATTCCTCTAGTATGTGCAACCACTCCACTGTCACAGAAAGGTGGAATACAAACTACGACGAAGAATAGTCTATAATAAGGACTAACTATACAGGGAAAAGTCCGTGGGACTTCTGTATCAATATTCAATGTCCAAAAAAGCGCCAGCCTGAACCAACATTAAGGCCTAATTATCAACTTGACAGATTGGTCGTGCCTATCTAGATTAGATCGTTTGGTTTCGTATTTCTGTAGTTTATCTGCATGATCGGTAACGATATCTTCAAATTGTGTCCTATCAGGATTCTAAAAGTCTAGTACTTGTCAATTGTCGTAACGTTATCATGCACGATCCTAGAAATGGTAATACGAAACAGAAAAATACTCTGCTTGTGACAGGTAGTTCTAGTGGTATAGGATTCGAAATCTCTGATGCTTGCAAGAGCTTGATTTTATACGTATGCAACTATGAGAAACCATGATAAATCATACAAAATAGTAGGTTTTGCAAAAAAAAGATAATTTGAGCACTTGAATTCGTACAGCTCGACATATCAGATACTATCGATATAATCGTAGCTAAGCAGAGAAGAATCAATATAGCCGTTAACAATGGAGGTTATGGATCTACAGGAGCAGTAGAAGGTTTTTCTATCGATGAAATAAAGGCGCAGTTTGACATCTGATAAGATACATAGTCGGTAGTGATGCTATTTCTCTTATATAGAAGAGAGTATGTCTGTCAAAATTTATGAGCCAAAATATTCTTGGCTCAGGGAATAATTTATTGCCGCTATTGAGACTGGAAAGAAATTTGTCGGTCCGACAAAGGAATGGTGTATAGCAAACCAGCCTATATCGTCAACAAAAGCCATTTTTTAATTTAAATGTGGTGGAGTTGACCCTGCACCGATCATTGTTAAAGGATATCTCGACTGGTACACGTCTTCACGCGCTGCCTGAAGGGTAGATACGCTCACCAGTGGACCTCAACAGTCTCCACTCAGCACATGAGAATGCGGTACAGTTTGCAACAGCACATCCTAGGAATAGTGAATCAAGAACATATACATTAAAGAGAGGGTTTAGTAACTACTAGAGCAGACGGTTTTGTGGAACGCCTTTAGCGAAGATAGTGGCACGCCAAGATTCAAGATGTGGAGAATTATCTGTATAGCAATATTTGTGATAATTGGCCTAATCATATTTTCGATAGCCAGTAGCGAGTCCGTAAACCTTCTCATGAATGTTGTGGAATTCGGGAACGTTTTCACAAAGCCTTTCTTTTACTCAATAGTTTCAGGTCTTATACTCTGCAGCATTGCTGTAGTAAGAGTTGATTATCGGCACAGAAACTCCATCACTTGGTATGCCATCCACTTAATCGTCAACTTTTTGAAGCATAGAAATTATGATCCATCCTCATCTCAGCATCCTTCTTCATTCTCTTCGTCAACTGCATCTTACTCAACGGTGTCCTCCAGACCCTCCAAGCTCTTAGTACGTTATCCGGAATTCAAAATCACGAAAAGAAGTTTCATATTATGGCAGATAACAAAGGCGGTCTTATTTGCACCATTATTTTCTAATCTGATATTTGGAATCAGTGCTGTTTACTTGCTAGAAGGGCACGAAATCGGACTTGGATTACTTCTACAAATCTTCTTAGTACCTTTTGTAAATCTTCCACCTGATGGTAGTTTCGCAGAACATCACGTGCTACCGCTAATCCCTGCCCTGACACTCATAATCCCTTCTCTTTTAACGGTAGTTGGAATCCGAATATTTCTCTATATCGGGATTGCGGGAGGGATTAGCATCGCGTCAAGATACATGGTAGATTCGTC
>JASHSN010000526.1 GCA_030038695.1 Nitrososphaeraceae archaeon | reverse complement strand
CTTTCATCATGTTCCTCCTGCCGTTTCCTATATTCGTCTATATGTTGTTTAGTCTTCTCATATACTTCTTTGACTAAGTTATCATATGTTAATCAAATAATTTAGGCGGAACCCGAATAGCATGAAGTAATGAAAAAAGCAATAGCAGTAGGGGTAATGGCCGCAGTCGTCGTAATAGCAGGGATAACGGGAGCATCATCAGCAGCTCACGCAGCTGTATTCTTCACTCCCGCAGGAACACTGGTGATGTCGTCATTTGTGCCGCTGATATGTGCTTCTTTCACCACTTGTTCCGTTCTCCCCTTTAGCGCGTTACATACAAGATGGTATGCAGTCGCTTACAAATATGGAGCACCATTATTGGAATTCCCGATTTTATACCAAATAAGAAGAAAGAAAAAACCGTCCGCCAGTGAACATCTACCCTTCAGTGTGATCTCAGAAGAATGATCCTGTTACATAGACAGATGTCTTAGAAATGACATTTATGACTGCCATAACTCCCATCATCATTCTGAGCCTCTGAAATTGAATCTGCATATCCCTGACTAAATCCTGTTTGCCAAGCCTGAGAATGACTAGATGGTATGTGAAGATGTTTTGTTTCATGACATGTATCTAAAACACGATTTGCATATTCTTCACCCGCCGCTTGGCCTTGGTAATATGGAGCATTTGTTGGGAATTCTTTCTTATAAGTACTCTGATAAATACTGCAAAAGGTCTGAGATGCATTACAAATTATTTTGGAAGGCGGAGATGCTCCATACGTTTGGGCTTTAGTTATGGCAGCCCTCTTGACAATTTCAGCGTATTCTTTAACATTAGGCAACTGACCATACGATTGCGAGTAACCTTTGATATATCCTGCACAATAATTTGGACTTTCAGTTCCACCACAACCTCCAGTTACTGAAAAACCCAAGTTAGTATTCTTTTCTTGTGTACCGTCAATCATACCTCCTTTTATTCCGAGATTGAAGCAAGATGTAGCATTGGTATTGAAATTATCACATTTTTTCTCTTTATCTAATTCGGCGTAACCTATGCTAGTTTCTCTAATCAAGGCCATTGCTGAACTTGGCAATATCATCAAGGTCATCAACACCAAGAGAATAGCCAATACGACCAGACTAGTTGGTTTCATTTACTCCTCCTGAAATTTGTCTGTATGAGCATATGTATGCCCATATAGGATCTATACCATCATAAATATAAACGTTGTCGCATGTGAGGCAAAAAATATAAACAGCAATAGAGAATTGAAGCTATGAATCTCAAGAATACCGATATTGCCATTTTATCACTCATAGACGTCAAGAGATCTCATCCAAGTAAGATAGCCCGGGATTTAGGGAAAGACCGCAGAACAATACATAGACATTTAACGCCGCTAGAAGCTGAAGGATTAGTTGAAGGACAATATTCTCAGGACAAAGGCAGACCAATGATAATGAAACAGTACAGTCTAACAAGTAAGGGCAGACAAGCATTAAAGACTGTGAAACAGACGCGATAATTTGACTTCCAAGACGTCAAGATTAAGACGTCTAAATTAGTTAGAATCTTGTAAGTAAAAAGAACTATGTCCTCCAATGTTAATGATTGCTTTATCTGCCAAGAAGTAATAGTTCCCTTATCATTATTTCTAGGTATATCGATTTAGATGGAAGCGTGGTTATGTATTACGTCTGAAGCTTAATAAAGAGAAAAGTACTTTAAGAAAGGATACGATGCGTCCAACTAAGAATATTCTCATTTTTTTATAGCCGTAATATGTTCTGTTCTATTTTCTTAGTTAGAAGGACTGACATCCGACACGTATGCTTACTTGAGTTTTATGACACCAAATATTACCCCGTCTCCGTAGAGCATACCAATATATTTTGCCGGAAGTATTACATAAATAATATTGTATGAATTTAAACTATGGGTTGAACTACTATGCTGAATGATGCTAACGCAAGTGAAAAATTATCTGAACGTATATTAACAAACACTTGATGTATCCCTTCTTCGAAAAATGTGTAGTTCAAAGAGAAAATACCATTAGCGGATGGTATGTTTGTAAATCTAGAGAAGGCGCCATTGGTATCTTTTATGTCATTAATCCTTGCTGTAGTCATGTTGTTTGTTATAGTGATATCTGCAACAAGATTCTTCAAAAAGCTCCCAGTTTGTAAATTTTGTACATAAAATAATAGTTTAGTGCCGTTGCCTGGAAGAGGATATTCAGGCAAATATGTAAAATGAATTTTAACATTATTTTCATGGTCTTCCCAATCTTGAGTGTTGTTTGCATTTGTATATTGACCAGTATTATTTATGCCGGCTTTAGACGACGTATTCATATTTTTGTCCATCATATCCGGGATCTGAAGTGAAGAGGATGCAAATAACGGATTAATACCTCCAAGCAAGATCATTATTGTTATCATCGGGCAACTTGCAACGGATAACCAATTCTGTCCAGGCAAAGCCGTGTTTTGTCTATAGTAAGACTTATTAAAAACCTTTTAATCCAAGTTAGTCGAGATTTTCGATTTCTCCTTGGAATTCATTTTAAAGACGTTAATTCTACGGCCCATATTATATAAAAAATATTCCACTCTAGCATTGTCCTCACAGTGGAGCTCAGAATGTGCTAAATGGTGAGGTTATCGTTATCATCACCTACGAGCTCCAGTGTTCTTGGACCTCATTGCAAATAGTTGCCTATATAGAAGTCAGTATAGAGTAGCCTCAACGCCTTTCAACCCAGATTATATCATAATCCCTATCAATGCGTCCATGGTCGTCATAGAGATTTGCATATACTGTGTACAATCCTTCCTCCTTGGGCTTTACCTTCGCTTTGTATGTTGCCTCTTCATCTTTAGACAATTTTCGGGTTTTTATTTCAGATAGCTCTTCATATTTGCCAGATGGTGTGTCCATCCAGAATACAAGCTTCAGCCCTTCACTATCACGCATCCCTTTGACGGTTGCCTCAGCCTGAATTTCTCCTCCAATATCACCGTTTGATACAAAAATATTTTCAATCTCTGCAGGATTTCCGAGAACCTCTTCCCTTAACAAAGGCGAGTCCCAGTGAAACTTATCTCCATTTCTGCGTCCGTGTACACTAACGTATAAATGGCTTGTCCCGTTAGCCTCCACCTGGAAGTCTAAGTATCTTTCTTCGTCTGGCCTAAGAAGAAAGATGTAATCGTTGTGATTGCGAAATGATATGTGGAGTGAGTCCGTAGAATGCATTCTTACGTCGAGATACTGCAAATCGTCGTCTTCTTTATTCTTAAGTCGAAGAGTGAGCCAGTGGGTTCCTTTTTCCAGAGTCTCTGGGGTCAGTTCATACTCAAAAGGAGGTTTATATCTAACCATATCAAATATCTGTATCAGAATTATTTAAGTTATATGACATGAGTAATGAAATTTTTGAACGTATATTCCAGACTAGCTAAATTCTTGGATATTAGGAACTAAATTTGAACCAGGCCAAGCGTTCTGAAGATGCCTCAAATCCTTAGTCTTCAGAGCCCCATTTAGCCGTAGCTTTCGTTCATGCCTTACGTTCATTTCTGTCCAATACCTTTCACAATCTCCTTTCAGACATGGTTACGGTATTAACACCATACTTCACACACTAGTGGGAAACGTAGTTTAAGTGTTTCCTTCGCTCTCTATTCCCAGATGGTCGTTAAAGCACCTTCGCATGTAACGATTTCAAATGATCTTTTATCTCCCTCAGAGTTGATGAGGTAACAGAACCCGACGTTGTGATGTCTTCGATATTTAAATCGATTTGTTTACAAACCTGACAACTGGTCCCTCCCGCAGGATATTGTGCGAGGGCATCACCTAACAAGGCAAAATCACCAAATATGCATTGACCTCATCATAACACCAACCAACTAGGATTCCTAAATCACAATACCTGATAAAAGGTGTTCATGAATTAATAAGGTTACCAGGTTATACTGCATCCAGCGAAAAAAACATAAAAACCGTCGTCAAATCCTTGATTTGATGGAGCTTGGCTTCTAGTAATCATCAATTTAGCGATCTCTGTAATGATATTTTTGCTCTCGGCCCAAGAATACGCTTTGCAGGCGTGATAAATAAAATGGGAAAACTTGTAGCTGGGGGCATGAGAGAAGGTGTAAACTCACTGGAGAATAAAGCAGATTCTTCAAAACTATTCTTGGGTTTTGCTCTGAGGAGTGAAATGAGAAAAGATTTTGATGCAGAGTTTGGCAAGACTATATATAGTTTTTCAGAAAGAGATCGAATAAAACTTGCATCATTTCCCTTGAACGATCATATCTTGAGAATTTCTATGGAGAAGGAAGAGCACCACTTCACTATAATAGAAAATATATTGAAAATGATAAGCAACACACACACGTAACACGAACGGACAAGACTCGCGATGATATTCCAGGAAATTCATTGAAAGCAGTAGGATATTGCCTAAAAGGGAACATATTGCGTCCTACGTTCTAAATAGTGTACTTACTCTCAAAGGTATTAAATACTGAACCAGAAGATTGGTTCATAAGAGTTTTATACTTCGTGTTGTTCAAGGTGGTGTGAAATTTGCAGATTCAGATTCATAGCTCGTGTTCTCATCAGTGTCGTACATGCGGAGTTATATATGAATGTGGGAGTACTAAGTGCGGTAGGGCATTCCAATATGGTAAATGTGTCTTATGCAATAGAGATAATTTCCGAAAATGATGTTTACGGAAATTATCTGTGATAAATCAAAATAGAGGTAATGTGGCCTTACATCATAAGTATGTCCCTAACATCCAGCATCTGCCGGGAATAATTGACGGTGATATCCGGGGTTCATTCACCTGGATAAAAATAGCGTGCATACGATTAGAAACGATAATGGAGAATACAAACACGATTAGAAATGTCGAGTTAATGTAAATGGAATGACACAGTTCCTTTTGGTACTGTATTAACACTTTCGTGAAGACTCAAATTTTATCCTTCTAAACTATTGCAACTTGAAAACGGCTAATTTCAAAGTAGAACGGTACCGTTCTAATTTCAATTTTAATCCCACTCGGCGCAGTGTAAAAATGATTACCGTGATTGTAGTAAGGACAAACCGGATCTTGATGTATTGGAAGCTGAAAGGCCAAAAATTATTTTTTCCAATGAGGTGGATAACCTCTAATATTTTTTTGCGACGCGCTGCCTGTCATTAATATATGCTATTTGTCAACACCTTTTAAACAGAAGCTCAAATAACAAGTACACCTTGTGATAGTGCTGCTAGAAGTTAAGTTTATTTGATCATACCCCAGAAAGTTCAGATACTTTATAATCATGTGTTCAGGGTTCTCTTTGTGTTCAGGGCCTGTAAAAACTGAACCAGAGATGCCTGTCCGCCTCCAGTAAAGATCTTATCCAGCCAAGAGTACGTCCATGAGAAGCGTGTCAGCACCTTCGACGGGCAGGCATCTAACGTTGACCGAGCTAGTCTTTCTAAAACGAGTGCACAGCGACAGCAGCAGCAACGACAACAAACTATCAACTAATCCTGAGTTGGACCAGCACCATCCCCCACCCCCTATGCTGCTTTTACCTTTAGTCGTTATATGTCATTACAACTCGGAGTAGGGACATGTACTGTGCTATGAGGTGTTGAGATCTATGTAGGAAGGAGCAACAATTACGTGAGTGGATTTAGTAGAATGGTTTATTATAAGTAAGTTAAGTATCGCATTTTTTTGTCAACATAGAATTATGTGAATGTTATTGATTTTAGACAAGAATAGCTTTAGCTCAGCAATTTATCATTCTATTTGTGAAAGCTGAACATCTGGCGTTATCAAAGGCAGCTACTTAACTTAGCAAGATGTGGTGGAAAAAATGTACAAATTTATGCTTCCGAAATTTATACCTAAACCTGTGAACAAAGAAATTAATTATGCTGAAGAATATCATGAAGGAACAAAACACGATGAAATCAGTATACAACTGTCACGACACTATCTTGACTGGAATAATAAACCTCTGCCTTTTAAGATATATTCTGCGTTGCCATCAATATCGCTTCCCATGGACTTTCCACAACCTACCGAAGGGGCACTTGCCTGTATTGGTAACACCCAAACCACTAGAGATAAACCCGTTGTATTAGAAATTAAGGATCTTGCAGAAATCTTGTTCTTTGCAGCTGGTATTACAAGAGTATTGAAGCTTGATTATGGCACTTACTATATGCGTGCTGCATCTGCTACAGGCGCCCTTTATCCTATAGAGCTGTATGTAATTTGTCAGGATATACCTGGGTTGAAGGCTGGTGTTTACCACTTTTGTCCTGGAGACTTTACTCTTGCAGAGGTACGAAGCGGTGACTATCGTGCTAATTTAGCAAGGGCAGCAGGTGATAACGATAATATAATGCGTTCACCAATTACCATTGCTTTTACTTCATTCGCTTGGAGAAATGCATGGAAGTATCAATCTCGTTCATATCGTCATTGGTTTTGGGACTCTGGCGTTATTGCTGCCAACCTTCTAGCAACATGTTACTCCATCAACTGTTCGGTACATCTGATCTCGGGTTTTGTGGATGAAGCAGTAAATTACCTACTCAGAATAGATGATAAACAAGAAGCTGCTATCATTCTGGCTCCACTAGGTGTTAATCCGTCGATAGGATCAGTTCCCGTGATCGAAGAAAATGAGGATTCATCCATTCCTAAGATTATAGCACTGTCAAGGAACGAAGTAAACTATCCTGAAATTTGGAAAATACATAAAGCTTCATACTTACACACAAAAGAAGAGGTCATCAATTGGATTAGGGCTACAACCCCCCTTAATCAAACTTCGAGTAACAGAGCAGAGGATTTGCATCTAAAAGGAAGTTTTGAAGCTAATGCCCATGGATCTACTCTCGGGGAGACTATTCTTCTTCGCGGATCAGCTCGCAGATTTTCTAGACAACCTATTTCCTTTAAACAATTATACGCCTTACTTCACTGCTCGACGCGAGGCGTGCCTCTGGACATTCTTGGAAATAAAAATTACAACAATCACAATGACAGTAACGTCGATATCTATTTTATAGCAAACGATGTAGAAGGACTTGATGTCGGATCATATTTTTTTGATCGTTGTAAAGAATCTCTTCAACAACTCAAGAGAACAGTCTCCAGGGATATATCCGGGTATCTTTGCTTAGGGCAATCTCTTTTCAGCGATGCTAGCGTTGTATTCTTTCTTATGTCTGACTTGAATAATATCCTAGACAATCTTGGCAATAGAGGATATAGAGCGTCACAATTTGAAGCCGGAATCATTGCAGGAAAGATTTACCTTGCTGCTTATGCTCAAAAAATAGGCGCATCTGGTTCTACTTTTTTTGATGATGCTGTTTCTGAGTTTTTCTCGCCTCATGCTGCAGATAAAAGCACAATGATTGCAGTGGGTGTTGGAATTCCCGGGTACAAATCACGTCCAGGCAAAGTTCTGCCTAGTCTTCTTACTAGGACTGAAATGTTGACGAGATAAAATCATCAAACAGTAATTGCCTTTGAGATGGCGATAATGATTCAGTTTACGGGAATGTATAGAAGTGGGAAGCAGCTTGATTTTTAAGCGTGGTTGCTGAATAGATGAATCATGAAAGAGAAAGAGAATTATAGTATACTAAGAGATCCGATTGTCAAATTCTTTAGAGGGAATAATTTTGCCTTTTTAGGTACCTTAAACAAAGATGGCTCGCCTCAGGTTACGCCTACCTGGATAGATATAGTAGAAGATGAAGATCAGGAATTAATTCTGATAAACACTGCTAGGGATCGTTTAAAGCAAAAAAATGTATCTAGAGATCCGAGAGTATCAATTTCAGTAGTGGATGATGAGAATCCATACAGTATGATAACCATTAAAGGAAGAGTGGTTGACCAGACAACTAAAGGAGCGGATGAACACATAGATAAGCTCGCGAAGAGATATCTCAACGCTGAAAGGTATCCTGCTCATTCATCCAGTGTGAAGAGGATTATTCTTAAGATAAAGCCAGAAAAGATCTTCTATGTACCTCCTAGGTATACAGAATATTTGGAAAAAAATTAAAAATACTCATTCTTCTTTGCTATATTCCTAGGAGAAAATTATCGGATCTCAATATCCATCTCCAACATATCTCCCCGGCACTCACTACTTTTGCAACAAATGTTATTACGTCCAGCTCCACCCCTAGAGGAAAATGAAAACTAGGTTCTACATTCCTTGTTTTATTCCTTTTTTAACCAACCACCAATTTGCCGGATAACTTGTGAAGAAACCGAGAACCATCCCTATTTGCATCATGAACCAGAAAACTGGAGACACAGGATATAAGTTACCAATCAATACAAATGCTACCAATGCCATCCAACCGAAGAGACCTATCTCAAACATAACCAATGAAAGAGTGTCAGCTTTTACAGCTTCCTTTAATGCTGTTTCAAAAGAGATCACACGCATTTGAAATATCGCAAGATATTGAAATATTATTCCCAGGAACCATGCCAAGGCAAAGTCAAAAACGTATGAAGCAAAGAGCATAACGCCTGCGATGGTCGTCCCTGCAATAAATACAGCCCATTCACTTATTATATCCCCAAGTGTGCACCCTGCACCACAATGAGTAGCAGACACAAATATCGTTTCCCAAAATGGTTTTCCTCCCTTATGACTTGTTATAATATGACGATTCGAAGGTAATTTTGACAAATGATCCATTCCTTGAGTCGTTTTTTCTCCTTGATTCTTTGTATTCAGGTGTCCTAT
This sequence comes from Nitrososphaeraceae archaeon, assembly GCA_030038695.1. Classification (GTDB taxonomy): domain Archaea; phylum Thermoproteota; class Nitrososphaeria; order Nitrososphaerales; family Nitrososphaeraceae; genus Nitrosopolaris. The sequence continues at coordinate 1,287 of JASHSN010000526.1, read as the reverse complement.
ATGCCAGTATGACCATAATGCCAGAGGACCAAGATACCATGCTGTAATTGGCCATACCACGTTCATGATGGACATCATTTGGTAGTGCCTTCTTATCCAGATGTCATAAATGATGTATAATGCACAAGCAAAACCAATTGCAAGGTACACATAAGCAAAGATCTCTATTAAAGTGGGTATAGAAGACCCTGTTATCAGGACCATGTTTTGTATCGTCTAAGTATCTATATAACATTTAAAGACGATGGTGTATGATACACTGGTTATGCCCAAGAAATGTATGACATTGATTTGTGTTATCTTTTAACAACCACCTGTAATATAGATCTGGAAGTCACCAATCGGTAACAATTTTACCTATTTGTAACTTTCTAACTTATTTAGTTTAATCTCGATATATGATGCGTTATGAAACAATCAAGTGGACTAAAACATTCAAGAGCCGGAGGAAGACACATGCGACTCAGGTGGATACGCGCCCGCGATTACAATCCTTGGCCGTTTCTGGATGTGGTATACAGAACAGAACAAGAGCCTAAAAAGGGAAATAAGAGAAATATTGTATTACAAAAATAATAGAAGGTTTCTCCTCATTCTGTAGTCCATTCCTTTTCATATTACTTTACTACCATTACGGGACAGTGTGCATATGCTACAACACCTGATGCAACACTACCAACCAATAATTTTTTGAAGCCGGTTAGACCCCTTGATCCTATCACTAACAGATCAATATTCTCGCGTTCAGCATATTCTACAATAACCCCTACTATTGAAGTAGCATCAATGATAAATTCCGTTCTTAACTTTATTTTGTTATCATTAGCTTTTCCTCTAACTATGGCCAGCCATCTTTGAGCGTCTTCTTCGTGATTCTTAACAACCGATTTTATGGTATCAGGATTAACGGGCCTCCAAACATACGAAGAAGAATAGAGATACTTTAGATCTATTACATTCAAGGCAATCACCGCGTTATTATTTTTTCCCATTTCTAGTGCACAATCAGCTTCTAACATCGATTCTTCTGAACCATCGACTCTTCAATGCAGACTCTTCAATGCAGTAGCGTTGTTCAATAGCAAACTCTTCAATACAGGCTTCTCGTTCAGCAGCAGATTCTTAACTACAGTCTTGTCGCTTAGTAGCAGATTTTTAACTGCTAATCCATTGGTCAGTAGCGAGGGGTCAAATTTTGCGCAAATTAAGTACATAAATTTTCCATTTTCTTGGACACAGGGTCCAGTAACGATAGAGTTTATAATATTTCCTACCGACGAAATTGCG
>JASHSN010000525.1 GCA_030038695.1 Nitrososphaeraceae archaeon | reverse complement strand
TTTCTCTTGCGTGATGGCAGCAACGATACAATCCTATCCCATAATACATCAGGTATTTCGTACGCGGATTCAACACCTGTGAGTTCAGATATCACTACGAATAACAAGATGGGTTAGGTTTGGCTTAGCTTTATCGTTCAGATATAGTAAGTCTAGAACTCAACAAATATCAACTGATTTTCGGATGGCCTCTAAGTCTCGCTCTCGCTCGCGTCGGTATACCCGGATAGCGGTACGGTGCTTAGGACGTCCTTCTTTAGTTCTTCGCTGATGCTAAGACGTACGGCAAGTGTGTCTATCGGACCCGGGCTGATAGTATTGACGCGGATCTTGCGGTGTTTCAGATCAACCGTCCAGGAACGTGCGAATGACCTTATAGCAGCCTTGCTAGCGCTATAAACACTGAATGCGGCGAACCCTTTAGATGAGGATCCCGCACCGGTCAGAATAATTGACTCCCCTCCTGAAACAACGGAAGCGCCTTTTGTACGGTGAATAGAAGCCCTTTAACGTTACTGTACGTCTGTTTTTCTCTATACCACATGTGTTTGCTACAATTTTAACAGGCGATTCTATTTCAGATATGTTCATGCAATATCCTCCCATTTTGTATATTGCTATTGTACATTATACACGCATAGCTATTAGAGGTGATAGACGTGATGCTTTCCAAGCAGGAAAAAGTCCTGCTAGTAGGGTTACGGTTAGTGAGAGAAGCCATACTTGAAGAAGTTCATTTGGAAGAAAGATAGGTGCGATATAGGCCCCTCCTCCTGAAGCTCCAGATGCAGATAATATATATGCAAGACCAATACCGCTAACTATTCCTAGAGATGCTCCGATAAAACCAATCAATACAGCGTCACTCAAAAACGTGGACATAATAAACAAGGGTTTTGCACCTATAGCTTTCATAGTCCCAATTTCCTTTCTTCTTTCATTTACAGATGTGTAAAGAGTCGTAACAACACCAATGGCACTTACAAGCATTGCAATGAATCCAACCTCCAATGTAAATGATGCACCTCCAGCCTTGGTATGCTTCTGTGCTTGAATGATTGCTGCAGGGGAGACAAATCCAAAGCTGTCACTACCATATACTCTATCCATTTCTTGTATAACAGTGGGGACATCGTTGCCTGACCTCGCAAATACAAACATTTGATCATATTGCCCTAACCTATGGAAGAAAGTATTACCTGTATTTGTATTAATTATAACAACTTGGTCTACGTTCGGATTACCGGCTTCATTCAATATTCCAGTCACTACAAAATTCCTAGATGTACCGTGATACGTTGCAGTAATACTCTGACCTACTCTTATAAGCGGGTTATGGGTGTAGCCTGGTGGATTGGCTATGTTGTATCCCACTAACATCGCAGAGGGATTATTATTTTGTACTGAAGAACCGGGAACTAATGTCAAGCTAGGGGCAATTGTGAATGCAGCTGTAGCTTCCGCTGCAAATACGTTAGTGTTTTCTATATTACCCTCAACATTGAGCTGAACCTGTGCTGTATATCCTGGTACAACATCTTTCACATACGGAAGTGATTTTATCGTATTTGCAACTTCACCATTAAATGGAAGTCGTGGTGCTTGAGTAGCTAGACCTGGAGCCTCTTGGAAGGTCTTGGATTTGGATCCTGGGCTAACAAAAATTACATTTGGTGCTAGACTCACTAGTTGTTTATTCGTAAAGGCTGCAGAACCTTCGCTCATACCATTAATTGCAACCATCAAAGCACCACCTACTACAACCATCAATATTGTGAGTGCAGACCTTCCTTTCCTTTCCATAAGTGCATCACGAGATAATATAAAGATCTGTTGCAGACTACTATGCTTCTTCTTTTCTACCCTTCTATGTACTGTACTACTATTAACAGAAGAAGGCCCACCTTTCAACATTTATGATATCTTTTTCGATAGATCCATCTCTGATGTGTATTGCTCTATCTGTAGCTGCTGCAAGTTCTGGGTTATGTGTCACCATTATTATTGTCCTTTTAAATTCACGGGACAAGAGCGTTAACAAGTTAAAAACGTCTATTCCTGTTTTTGTATCCAAATTTCCTGTAGGTTCATCAGCAAGAATTATTTTAGGATCATTCATAAGTGCCCTTGCTATAGCAACTCTTTGTTGTTGACCACCGCTCAGATTAAGCGGTTTGAAATCAGCCTTGTTTTTTATCCCAAGGAAGTCTAATAACTTTAAAGCACGACGCTTTCTGTCAGCATCACTCATACCGCCTATAATGCCAGGAAATTCTACATTCTTCAACACGGTTGTCCTGTTAATCAAATTATACGATTGAAAAATAAAGCCTAGCTTGTCATTTCTCACGGTTGCAAGTTGAGAGTCATTTAAAGAAAAAATATCTATTCCATCCAAAAACACTTTACCTGAAGTCGGTCTGTCCAAAGCCCCTAGCATATTCAATAAGGTAGATTTGCCACTTCCAGAAGGACCCACAACTGATACAAATTCGCCTTTATTCACAGAGAAGCTAACGTCATTTAGGGATACTACCCTGCCTGTTGAAGAAGAATACACTTTGGTGAGATTCTCGACTTTCATTGTGACTGAGGCAGTATAATATTGTTGACCACTCATCATCTTCTATCACCTATAATCGCACAGACTATACTATATCTTGCTGGATGAAGTTTCATATTATACATGTATATACACCTCGAATATAAACGTGTATATGCACTTGTGCTATGGCTA
>JASHSN010000524.1 GCA_030038695.1 Nitrososphaeraceae archaeon | reverse complement strand
TTTCTCTTGCGTGATGGCAGCAACGATACAATCCTATCCCATAATACATCAGGTATTTCGTACGCGGATTCAACACCTGTGAGTTCAGATATCACTACGAATAACAAGATGGGTTAGGTTTGGCTTAGCTTTATCGTTCAGATATAGTAAGTCTAGAACTCAACAAATATCAACTGATTTTCGGATGGCCTCTTAGTCTTCCCAAGATCCCATGCCGAGAAGAATTTTGGTGTAATCTCAATTGCAACTTCTATCCCTTTTCTAATATTTTCCATTACCATCTTGGGAAGAGGATGTTCAAGCGTACCTAGATATTTCATGCTTATCTTTTCCATAATTAACATGTTTTTCTGTATATCGTCAGAGATGGTTGCTATTGCCCGGCCCTTCACCCCCTTTAACGGCCAGTTCTCGTCGTCAATTGAAAAATAGACCTTGTCAGGATTTCTTATGATATTCTGAACCTTCTTTGCTGCTTTTTCCGTGCATAGATATATCTTGGCAGAATCTTTGTCATAAAGAAACCATGTAGGTTGGATCATTGGGTATCCTTCTTCGTCAATGGTGGCAATCTGTAAGTTGAGTTTGTATTCCAGGAAGTTGTTAATGTCAGTTTCAGTGACGTGTTTCGACATATTTGGAAGAGCTTGTATGATTTTCAATACATACCAAATATCAACTGTTGATATAAATAATACATTCTAACAGCAGGCACTCTAATTGCTGGTGTTTTTGAATACGACTTCAATTTTTTATTAATTTCCCTTACCAACCATTCTTGGTGATACGTCACCTTGGTTATGATAAATAATTCGACTCCCTGTACTCCACCATAGGATTTTATTCTTGTCACAATTGAATCAACTGTAGGTATGTTTGAGCAAAAAAATAATGCCAGAATCATATCGCTTCCACATAGAGGAATATTCATCATATATTCTTGCAATTCACTATACATCCGTTCGATGATTTCTGTATAAGCTGATTTGTTCAAAGCTACCATTAAAAGAAACTCAATATAACCAGTTAAATTCATAGAAGACATATCACGAATAATACTAAAATCTATCATATGATTTTGTAGCAATTCTTTCTATTCTTGGGGTAGCCATTGATTTATTAAAATATTGTCATACATATATTCATACTCTTGCAGATGTTCTTGTGTGTCGGGGATTATTTTAATTGGAACTTGTAGATATCCCCTTGTTCTTGTGTGTCGGGAATTATTAATATAATGTACCTGGGGCTAGTTATAGACATGTTTAGAATCAAACAAATCGGAATAGTGGCCATGTTAGCATTGGCCCTAGTCCTAATGACAGCAGCAGTATATACACAATCGGCTCAGGCGTTTGGGCTGGACAACGGCGTGAACCCTGGCGGGCCAATGCTGCCGGCAAGCGGTCAGCCGCCTTTCCAAGGGCCTATACTAATAACGTGTATAGTTGGTAAAGGCTGTATTGAAAGGACTGTATAGTAGCCTATCGTCTCAGATTTGGGTAAGCAGTCTACCACTTTCGGATGAACAAAGAACTCACAGGGTAACGACAACTCACAGGGCAGGCGGCGGAGCCAGAGTTGGTGGAAGCAACCACGTAAACTACCCGTAAACCCTCCGGGGCTGGGTATAACCTGTGCACATCCAAATGTAGCATCACACAAACCTAACTGCTGAAAAGCGGTTTCCTCTCTCTATTTTTCTCCAACCGATAAGCGGTAGAACATGTCTTAACATGTATGTTTGAGTTACGTGTGCATATTTACTCGTTAAAACATATCCCTAACATAACGCGACCATGATGCAATTCCAGTGTTACAATAGGAAATAATGAGAATCCATGTTGCATCCCACTTGGGCACATTCCTTAAATGGTACAAGAAGAAGAAATCATGTTGTAGATATAAATACAACATTTTGTATGCTGTGTACATTGACAACATCGATTGAAAAATCAATACAGCAAGAAAAGGATAATACTGATACAACAAAGACAGACAGAAGACAATCAACTTACAAAGTAAACCCACTAATTCTAAACAGGTGGTCTCCCAGGTCTATGACAGGGGAAGAATTAGACGAAGACACTATAATGAGCCTATTTGAAGCAGCAAGATGGGCCCCTTCTTCGTTTAATAATCAACCATGGAGATTCATATATGCCAAGAGAAACACCTTGCATTGGGACAAACTTTTTAATTTGTTAGCAGATCCCAACAAAGTTTGGACAAAAGATGCCGCTCTATTAGTTGTCGTTGTATCTAGAAAGAATTTTGAATATAACGAAAAATATTCAATAACACACCAATATGATGCTGGAGCTGCATGGGAGAATTTAGCTTTAGAAGCATCTTCAAGAGGATTAGTAGCACATGGAATGCAAGGATTTGATTATGAGAAAGCTAGAGTTGATTTAGAAATTCCTGATAACTTTGACGTTATGGCAATGATTGCGATTGGAAAAAAAGGAGCAAGGGATAATCTCCCACAACAGCTTCAGGAAAGAGAATATCCTAACGATAGAAAACCCTTGGCAGATATTGTTATGGAAGGACAGTTTAAAAAATAGGGCAACAATACCTGCCTTTTTATACTTCAATCGTATAGTACCAGCTGCACAGTGTCAGAGATTGCAGGCATTCCAGTGTCAATTGCAAAAATTAGAGTATTTCTATCTAGGAGTAGGACTCTATGGTATTTAGAATCCACTACTGACAAGTATCAACCCCACGTCTATGGCTGTTCCTCCAACTAGGATAGTATCAAATTCTGAGCCCTTCTTTGATTCCCGAGCCATGGATAGTATAACGTTGTTGTTGTATAAAACATCTGATGAGATGAGAATTTATCTCCTCTGTCATATCAGTCTAGCGTCAGCAATAACACAAGTGATACCGCAGTTAGCTGAAAAAACAAATGAGGAAGGAAAACAATAGAATAGAAAGTTCAATGTCTATTTTCCTAAGGATGAGAATATATTTGAAATAAGTCTGCAGGCTCATCTCCTTTTCGCTCCTGAGTATGTTTTGAGATATATTCGGAATGAAGGAACGCAATTACTCTCCTTCCAAGCCAACTTCGGGGACTATGATTTTAGCAGAGTTACCGAATTCGCTCGCTATCGCCGTTATCTCTGAGATATGACGTGTGGAACGTCTTTTCATTATACATTGTATAATCATCCTTAGCTATATACTTTCCGGCTTGTAGTACCCGTCCGTTACGATGGCGTGTTATATTAGCAATTAGCCAAACTCAAAGACGCAGTTCAACTATTATATGAAAGCATCTAGAAGGAAGCATCTCCTAACAGGAATCTAGGGTCCCGTACTCAGAACCCGATACAATTTGTTTTCTTAATGACGGATTACGGATCTACGTCGCTATAAGTGGGGAGTGGTTGCTGGACGTAGTAAATCTATTCATTGAAAATCTTAACAGTGACGATAGCATTTGATATAGGCGTTCATGGGATTTCACCGCTGTGATCACATGCCCCCCCGATTGTGATGACTATTGACTTGTAAATGTAGACATGATAGATCACTTCATCACGATAGTGGGTGTTACTGGCATCTAATATGTGGTTGTGAGAAATATGGAAAGTCATAAGCCTCCCCGGGCTCCCACGGTGCTACAATCTTCATAACGTGGAATCACGCAAACTGATTACCCTTACTGTCAGGGGACATGAAACTTGATTGTATCTCCTCATCACGTTCAAGTTCATGTCTCCGACAGATTTTCCTTGATCATAGCAAGTGACTCTTTTTGTCCATAAATTTTTTGGCCATAGAAACACGTGGTGTTTTCAGATTGTTATCCATATGATGAATAGCATTTGTTCACGTTGTTCGGCATTGCAGAAATTCGTAAATATTATGCTTTCGATATGTTGAACGCATTCTAAGAGAGGCGTGCTTCATTGGCCATGCGTATTGTCATAACAGGCCCGTTCTGGCAGAACCGATGTGTTCCCTTCTTGTATCATATGCGCTGTGGTTGTATTCTTTTACTCAACCTAATCTGCGATTATACCTGACCAGTTTCTAGATGACATTATTCTACAGGTTAGGGTGGGCTGCCACAATGTGTCTATCTGTTATTGTACATTATGCACGCATAGCTATCAGTGGCGATAGACGCGATGCTTTCCAAGCAGGAAAAAGTCCTGCTAGTAGGGTTACAGTTAGTGAGAGAAGCCATACTTGAAGAAGTTCATTTGGAAGAAAGATAGGTGCGATATAAGCGCCTCCTCCTGAAGCTCCAGACGCAGATAATAAATAGGCAAGACCAATACCAAATGCTATTCCTAGTGTTGCTCCGATAAAACCGATCAGTACGGCATCACACAAAAACATAGATAGAATGAATATGGGATTTGCACCTATAGCTTTCATTGTCCCAATTTCCTTTCTTCTTTCATTTACAGATGTGTAAAGAGTCGTAACAACGCCAATGGCACTTACAAGCATTGCAATGAATCCAACTTCCAATGTAAATGATGCACCTCCAGCCTGTGTATGCTTCTGTGCTAGAATGATTGCTGCAGGGGAGACAATTCCAAAGCTGTCACTACCATATACTCTATCCATTTCTTGTATAACAGTGGGGACGTCATTACCTGAGCGTGCAAGTACAATCATTTGATCATATTGTCCTAACCTATGGAAGAAAGTATTACCAGTATTTGTATTAATTATAACAACTCTATCTACATTTGGATTACCGGCTTCATTCACTATTCCAGTCACTAGAAAATTCCTAGATGTGCCGTCATAGGTTGCAGTAAT
>JASHSN010000523.1 GCA_030038695.1 Nitrososphaeraceae archaeon | reverse complement strand
CAGGGTATCTCCTTACATTGTCGCTGTAGTAGTGATACCACTACGGCAGCCTCCTTAAACTAAACCATTTTAGATTCTCCCATGCTGTTTGTGTCAGCAGTGTCTAGTCCACATGACATAACATAGTCTATCATAACACTTTTCTAAGTTGTCTGGATACAAATTAGTGTTATTATTTAGCATAAGCCCAATACCTGTCCCTGAGGATTTCTTGATCACCAGCGAATCAATCATCTTTTGTACTGTTGGTAAATAACTAGAGTACTTTGGGGCCTCCCGAGCATGCCAATAAATCGGCGGCTGGATATATGACAATTTGAATACAGATGACAAATTCCAGCCTCATCACTGGTCATATGAGATATTACAAATGACTAAGGAATACGATGAGCCATCGCGCCGCCAGAAGTGACTTTGCTGCTTGCACCGGTCATTGGGATTTGCATTTTGTTTATCCTGAAGTGTGATTGATAATGTGGTAATATCATTTTCCCAGACGGAGAAGTATGTACATAGGAGTTCGGCTTCTTTTCAAAAATCGTGTGACCTTGGGTAGGTGGTGTGCAGGACTTAGGTGGGGGCAGGGTTGGAGGGGTCCACAGAACACAATAATGTAATTCCACTTGACTTCCATGTGTGGGTATAATACATCCAACTGCTATCTCTGGTGAAGGTGTATCGACGCTGCAAGTATTAGTGCCTGATAATGGATTAGAAAAATGAAATGTAACTGTTCCAAGAACCTTCGGCTGGCTCGCCCACAAATGTGGTCTACTAACATCCACTTGGACATATCCCTTTTCATCTCCTCCGAAAATACCAGTACCTTCTGTTGTCCAAGTAAGACCACCCTGTACTGGCGGGCCGCTAGTTGGGAAGTGGGGGACTTCATCGAACTTTCCGGCATCCAAATGCCAACGTAAATTAGTAAAAGGTATGTCGGTGTCATAAAAATGCGGCCCATCCAGATCAGTAAAGGCATAAGTAATAGCCAGTGCTTTTTCTGTTATTGCAGGAACCAGAAACATCATTCCTACAAGTACAAAAACCACTGTTAGTTCTGTGGTTTGTCCCTGACACCTAACCGCAGCCTGAGGCACAGACATATCCTGTTATCATAATGTGTGTATAAAAATATTTAGCTGCCTGAGTTAGCTGATCAAACTCCTTCCTATATGTCCCACATTGTCTATGACATAAAGTGATGCCGTTTGACGTAATGATGAGAAATTCTTTTTGCTTCAGAAAATAGTGTCCTTGTTAATGCTCATAGTTTATGCTGATTAATATGGTTTTGTGTGTAAAGATACACCTGTACGTTATTTAGCTATAAAATACGTAGTGGTAATGGCTATGCTAAGAAATGACTATAACCATCGTTAATTAAGTGATCATGAGCAACATGGCAAGAAAATACGACTGAAATGTTTATTTTATGCAAGTAAGATAGTCATGATAGCACCGGTGAGACTTCTGTATTTCACAAGACAAAGTCAAATCGGATGACGTGTATTTTTATTCTATTTAATTTAATTGTACTTTCTCATATTTTCCGTTGTTGCATACACAAGATGTTATACCAGTTAGTCCACATCTAGCAAACGAAACGCTGTCAGTTAGTATTTTCAGGTGATTTTATTTGCACGGATTCAATCATCTTTTGCACGGTTGGTAAATAATCAGTGTATCTTGGTGCATCTGCAATATATTGCACACTGTATGCTTTATCACCAATTATCGTCCCGATTTCCATTATTTGTTGTAAGCCGAATAGATGCTTTTGATATGTACCAATTATCGTGTATGCGGGTTTACCTGCAAGGGTTGACGAATTTGTACTTAATTCAAGCGGTTTAAAAGCATGAAAATATGAAGTTCTACTTTCGTAATCAGCGAAAGCAACGAAATGTGCGTAATTATTGAGAGTAGTGGTCGAATTATGAAGTCTATCTATGTATATAGATACCTCAGTGGTAGATCGTCAAGAGCTAGACCTTTGTTATTTAATGCGGAAACATATTGTGGGTCTATCGCCAGTACTTTATCATAATACAGTATGGCTTCAGTATAATTTCCCAGATCGTCGAGAGCAATACCTTTACCATTTAATGTAACAAGATCCTTCGGATCTATAGCCAATGCTTTGTCATAATATGTTATAGCTCCAGTATGGTTTCCTAAATTGTCTATGGCTAGACCTTTATTATATAATGCATCTTCATACTTTGGATCTATTGCTAAGGCATTATCGTAGTACAGTATGGCACTGGTATAATTTCCTAGACTGTTAAGTGCTGCACCTTTGTTATCTAACGCATAAGTATCATTAGGTAGTATTGCCAGCGCTTTGTCATAAAATTCTATAGCTCCAGTATAATTTCCCAGATTGGCAAGATCTGTACCTTTACCATTTAATGCAATAACATCGTGTGGATCTATACTTAACGCTTTATCATAATATTCAATCGCACCAGTATGGTTTCCTAAGGCGTCTAGATCTATGCCTTTATTGCCTAATGTATCTTTGTCATTGGGATTTATTGCCAATGCTTTATCATAATAAAGTATAGCTCCATTGTAATTTCTTAAATTGCCAAGAGCTACACCTTTATTTTCTAATGCATAAGCGTCGTTCGACCAACGCCGTTAAGCTATATACTTATCGGTTTCGCCACTGTCGGAACCTTGATTATCTGCTGCCACCTAATGCATAAAATATTATAACGTGTTCTTTATTCCCATGCATTCCCTGTGGCAGGCTTTGGCAGGAAGTCTTTGTTGTTAATCGTGTTTACGTTGGAACTTGTCGGTCCCCTGCTGTGATCGGTGTATACAAGTAGCGCCAGGACTGTTAGTATATATAATACACTCTATCTTACTTCCTAGACTTGAGGCATTCTTTACGTATGAAAATGAAAACGGTAGATCAGGTAAGGCGTGCTTGGTCCCAAATACATATAATCTAGGTGGAAGATAGTTTAACAATTCATAAGCTGTACTATGGCTTTATCGATAACTTTACCAATTGTGGTGGTTAGAGATTACTAACGTCTTTCAGTATGGAAATAGGATTGAAATTGAGGATGAAATAAGAAGATTAGTTAAAGATCTGGCAAGAGTTCATGTAGCAGATGGGTCTGGCGAATTGCATCAGATAGAAGGGGAATTGGTAGAACCAATTCATCTACAAATCGTTTGCCAAAAGTGTTGTAATCATAGTTATGTACATGCAAGATATTACTCAAAAATGTACTTTGAGCCTTAAATTCTGTCATGGACTCAGTTTTTCGATTAAAAGTTCGGAAGTTTTCTGCCGCATTTATTGCATTGGCAGTCAGATGGTTGTTGATACGTACAGCGTTGACTATGTTGTCTGTGATTTCATTTGATTTCTTTATGAACTCATCTGTGTATTGTGTGTGATTGGCATAAGGTTCAAGCAATTTCGCAAAGTGGAATTGACTGGGTAACAGATGCATTAACGAGCTTCATACCTGCCTTAGATGAGTACCCCATAACGAAATTGCCATCGCTATCGACCTTTTGAATTCGATGATTGTCTGTGTCAGCTA
>JASHSN010000062.1 GCA_030038695.1 Nitrososphaeraceae archaeon | reverse complement strand
ATTTTCAGACTATATCAGCTGGCCTCCCGAATTTGACTACAATATACGGTTTAGTTAAGATAGTACATTCCGACTTCATTCAAAAACCGATACTCATCAAAAAAGGCCAAATGGTGGGTTATAGTTATCAAGGAACAGGAACTCTAATTTCTGCTAAGTACCCATCGATAGAAGTCTTTAGTAGGCCATGGCACTCTCAAGTGACCCATCACATCGAATTTGAAAATAACACCGATTTCAATAGGCCGGTTTGTCATTCTTTTAAAATCTGTCGCTCACATTTGAATCAATTTGCTCACTACCCACTAAATGGTCTGAAGATCTATCAGAATGAGTTTGTAAAGGCTTATTCTATACAAGTAGTAAAAGATAGAAAGTATCTTCATAGCAGATCTCCTAACTGACCTTGGCATTAATGGCCGCATAACACCATAATTTGATCTAGCTAATGGCACCAACAACAACTATATCAAAAGTATAATTATAAGCTACAAGCAACGAAACGTTATATGAACTTTCACAAACGAGCATTCTCCTTTTTACAGAAACCTAGAACTTTCGAGTTCATTAGATCATTTGTGTCATTTCCATATACTATGATAAGGTTCGTTTTCGGATGTACGATAGTAAGTATAGGTATGTTCGTATCCGCAGCTGGAGGTAGTTGGGATATTTCGAATCATTTATTGAACAAACCAGAAACATTCTTTTCGATTCCACATGCGGTTCTTTATGGTGGAGTAGCTTTGGCAATATTTGGTCTGGCAATTGTTCGAATGACTTACCGCAAATATGTATCGATCTACGATAACAACAACAAAATGAAGCTATCATCAAAATTGATGTTAATGGGCATTAGCATGCTGGTTGTAGCAGGCCCAATTGATTTTGCATGGCATTCTGCATTCGGACTAGATGGATTACTGAGTCCTCCACATTTTGTCCTCTTATCGGGAATGATCGTAAGTAGCCTTGGTGCAATGCTGGGAATTATATCGTACGTTAGTACGCACGATGACAGAAAGATGAACAATAAGGAGGATTTTAGCACCGAAGCAAAGACGGTAAGCATTACTACGTACCTACCACTCATCTTTATAGGACTACTGCCTCTATGGATGACTTTGGAAGGGCTCATCGGCATGTTAAGTTTGCCCTTTTCGAACACACAATATTTCAATTTTAATCCAAATCCATTTCTTGCCGCAGCACTAGCAACTCTTGGTTATCCACTTCTCATATCATTCATACTCTGCTTTTCTTTTCATCTAGGGGACAGAAAATTTGGTGTTTTATCCGTTATGGGTGCATGCTACCTAGCGATACATGCACTAACAGCTATAGTACCGAACGAATCTTTAATACCAACACTTACGTTTTACATTCTGAATTTACTGCCTATTTTAGCGTCAGATGTTTTACTGTCGTCGACCAACAGGGTTTCTGTTTATGCTTGTGGTTTGATTTTGGGATCTACATTTCTTATGATGCAGTATCCATTAATCACTTATGTCTATAATGAAGTATTTACAAAGCAGGCTTTTGTATGGCCTAGTTTGTTAGCCTCCAGCTATTTCAGTATGATAGTCAGCATCTATCCTCTGGTAGTGGGCCCCGCCGCCGCCATGGGAATAGTTGGAGCGATACTTGCCGGCAAAGTCATCGATAGATCAAGTGTGTCACGTATAATAGAACACCGATAGCGGCACGAGTCTTGCCAATCTTCATGCTTATATACCATTTGATAATAGCAATAGCTTCTTGTACTTATCATCTCTCTCATGTTATCTATATGTGCCATGCAACGAGACCGCATTGAAGGCACTTCGACTTTCTTAAAGAAGACCTCATCTTCGCGTTGCAATTGATGCAATAATGTGCTTCAGACATGTTATTAAATAACCGCGTGTTTATGTTGATACTTTTGTCTAGTCCTACGAGTTCCGCGATTTCTAATACTGGAATTGTTTTTTTGTTTACCCCCGTCATTTTGTACATTTTTTCTGGCATGGTATATCTGAGCTTCTACGCATGAATTACTAAGAAAATAATATGATTTATCAGTATATTTAAGGTGCAATATATTCTTTAGAAATTTTATGGTAAGATGTACCTTATCTGTTAAATAAAATAACATTATTGGATTTACTTATAGCAATCCCGGCCGAATATTTCACCGACATATGGTAATATGTGAGCTATATAATTTATTACGATAAGATAATTATTAACAATCTGATAAGACTCATGTCATTTAGCGTTAGTATTTGGAGAAATATCATAACGTGATCTACAGTATTACTAAACTTGACGGATTTGAGATGAAAATGAGACGGTCGGAAGATTATCGGAACTTGAAGAAATGTTACAAACTATTTCAACACAACGTTCGGATATTGCCGATAGGTAGAAAAGAACTTTGCAGTGTTTAAAAATTTAAAAATAATAGATAAAGGTTTCAAAGCAGCGTTACAAGAATTTTCTCCTATCTAGAATAGAGAATGAACACAGTGAAACGAGGATGAACTCTACATTTGATAGTGTTTGCGTAACTAAATATCTGTCCGGCTTACACCGGATAGTATTTGAATGCAATTTATCTTATCCTCGTGAAATCTCCTATGAGAATCAATATACCCGCAAAAATGATCGTTCAGGTCTGTAAACATGTACGGGAGACGATAGTGTATCGCCTTATGACACATTCTAAATGAGTGTTGGATAAGCTTGTACCTAAAAACAAAGATACACAAACTAACTAACTATCCATTCATACTAATAGTTTCATGATAATACCGCAGAGTTATCCTATAAGCAAAAAATGTTGGATATGTATTAACACTAAATTCGTAAACAATAACGAGCTATTAGCCTAAAAGTCGTTATTAGCTCTTCAAATTCCAAAATGTCTCCTTTACGGTGTTAATCGAAAAGATGTTCGGAAACCAAGATACATTAGGTTATAAATTGAAATATGTCTGTTTATATATAGGCAATATGATAGCGGGAACTATAACAACCGAGTTTGGTGATATAATAGTAGAGCTTCATCTGGATACTGCACCAAAGACTGTTGAAAACTTTATGAAACTGGCAAAGAGTGGCTTTTATGATGGATTGATATTTCATAGAATCGTACCGGGGTTTGTGATACAAGGTGGAGATCCCTATACAAAAGATACATCCAACAAAGGCAAGTGGGGAACAGGCGGTCCTGGTTGGAACGTTAAAGCAGAATTTAATAAAAATACACATTCCCGGGGAGTATTATCTATGGCAAGATCGCAAGATCCGAATAGTGCAGGTTCTCAGTTCTTCATAGTATTGAAAGATTCGAAGTTTCTAGACGGAAAATATACGGTCTTCGGAAAAGTCACATCTGGAATGGATGCAGTTGACAAAATAGCGGCCCTGAGAACTGATTCTAGTGACGTACCTGTTAACATTCAACAAGCAAAGATGATAAAAGTGGCTATCAGCGATTAATCATATTCAAAAAGATTATGGAGAAGAAGCTAAGACTGAAGGTCAATTTGGGAATACACCAATAGGGTACAGTCTTGGATATAGTACTGCATACACTGTCAAATAAGCAAAGTTCAGGTGGTCCTCTCTACTAAAAAAAGAGGCTAATGGAGGCTACAGCAGTTGATCAACTATAACGCTGAAAACCCGCGTATTGGTTAATTAGACTTTGTATCCCTTCTCAATTTAGCTTATGCGGACATAATAGCTGATAAGCCGGAACAGGTTAGCAAACATCAAATTACGTGCAGGTGTTATCTTCAGTGGTCACAGGGTAGCTAAAATCTCTATTTACTATGTCATTAAGCGTGACGTTTATCCCAGTAATATCGGGTCCCCGTTCGCTAGCTATACATTTGAACATTGCTAATCGCGAAACACTGTCTTTATGGAACCAAGGTTCCAAGAACGGATGCACATAGTCCGGGTATTGCGGGTAGACAATATTGAAGGTTTTACAGCAAGAACATCGAATCTTGAATCCACTTCCTACAAATTTCCTAATCGTGATCTTACTTTTATTAGAGGATGACAGTATTAAACAGATGAGATTGTGATCAGCTTTTGTATCCTTCAAACCATTTGATAGCTGAGTGGCAGGGACAAGCATGCTGTGGTTTATTTTGTCATGCTTAGCAACTGAAAACTAGCCGCTTAACATTTACAGCATAAACGTTAATCCTTTGAAATTACAGTATCTTCCGTGAACTAAATGTTTTGGACTTCAAATTTTCGAAATGTCCTTTTCTAGTTCTTTTAATATCTTTTTAAGATTGCGCATCTTCCAATATGCTTATTTACACTATACTACTGAGCATTTTTTCAATAGTATGGTTTTCTACGCTATTTTTTCCTTCATCTTGTTCTAACATATTTGTCATTGAATCAACTATCATTCTTTCTTTTCTCCCTTGATCTTATCAAAATCAGCCTTTAACATGCAGACGACACGCTTTCCTTTCCAGGACCTAGGCAGAATGATGTGAGAGCCAGTACCGAATTCAGATGCGAGCGCTTGGATTTTAATTATATCTCTCTTTGTTTTCATACTATTTCTGTTTCCTCGTTCATATATATAAAATATATATTGACAGGGGCATATAGCTTTTGTGGTAGTTGTGCTAGAAAGTTTCTGAAAGTTGGAACTGTATAAGACCTTCTGGTTAGCGTTGGCTAAACTGATATGCACTTTGGATTCAAAGATCTTGGTTATAGTCGGACCTACCGTAACAGAGCCTAGAATATTCGGTCCATAAGCATACATCATAATACAATTCTGGTTACTATTATCCCGAATCTGCCAGTTATCTTTGTAAGCCGTACGATAGCCGACGTCGATACTGACGCAACAACTATTAGATTAGTAGCTGTTATAAACAGAACTACGTTCCTTTTTCTAAAAAATAGTTGTTGTACTTATATGCGTGATTAGTAGATATTTATAGTCATAATATCTATATTAGATTATGTTCAGGGACAAGTAAAAGCTTAATCCGAACAATCAAGTCTGTGACAGAATTTAATATTGCTGCAATATTTTGGAAGTTATTCCTCACGGTACAACAACAATTGCATAAACAATAATTTTTGTTTTCGTTTTTCGATACCTAGTTGAAGTTCGCTAACTCTTTCACTCATGCAGCTCTTTTTTTGAGATTGTAATAAATTAATGCGAGTTGGGGCGTCTCTTGTCTGAGAAGTTAAAATTCAATTCAGCACGATTCATTTCCCTAAGCCCTGTTTTCTTATCGTAATTTCCATAGTTTATAAAATTCACAACATGACGAGCTGCCGTCATTTTTAAGTGCATACTGATTCCTCGCATAGATTTAAACCGTTTGTTACAATTGATACATACAGCATCAAAAATCAACTCTTCATCAGAATGTGGTTCAGACGATGGTTCATCTGTCATAACTATCCCCACTATTTCATTTTTATTCATTCCTGACAAAATAATGCTCGTACTAATATAATATACAAAATATACTTGGTACGAGCACATTTTCCAATAAGGTAGCCAGTAACGCTATTGCTACAATTGTTCCTATACCGAAAGATGTA
Source organism: Nitrososphaeraceae archaeon (assembly GCA_030038695.1). Lineage (GTDB taxonomy): Archaea > Thermoproteota > Nitrososphaeria > Nitrososphaerales > Nitrososphaeraceae > Nitrosopolaris. The sequence continues at coordinate 3,294 of JASHSN010000062.1, read as the reverse complement.
CTTATCGTCGAATTCATTATTCAATAACATGAAAGTGTAAATAAAAATATTATAAAGCAATATTAGGAGCTTTGTTTCTATTACATTATACAGTAAGTAATTTCATCGATTCGCATTGACCAGGCAGCCACATGAAATCGTCTGCGAACGAGAATGGAACGTCGCGCCCAAGGAGTTCCTAACGAAAGAGAAAGAACCCACGAAACTTCCTGATCTGTCGAACATGTCATATACAATATAAGGAGTGCCTGTATACCCGTGACAACATTATTTTATAGGTGAGACCAATATGCTATACCTTTAAAACCGTAAGTAACGTCTAACAGCGCTTAAAATAAGAGTATCGCATTGCACACTGATCTGTCGAAAAGGTTGAAACTAATCTGTCGAAAACCGTGTCCAGGCTATTTAGAAAATATATCATTTAATGATGTTTTTGCTTTCTTCCTTTATAGGTCATAATGGTCTAACTCTGACAAGCCCGTCTTCAGCAATGCTCCCACAAATTGGACATCCTCATAACCGGTGTCACTAAATTGAAATTCTACATAACCATCTCCATGATAAGTTTCTATGGATGACGTAAAAGAGGACAACTTATTATATTCGTAATGATCCGACGATGCTATTGCATCTAATATAACCTTCATGTGAGTCAATTTGTGCAAACGGAATTGAAAAAAGTCTAATGCTATCTAGAAATGTAATAGATCCGCTACATGCTTTCTCTTGTACCTCAATATCTCCTAATTTGCGTTTTACATTTATCACATAGCCTTTGGGCCCTTCGTCACATCTATAACGCAAAAAATCACTTGGCCTGATAAACCCGCCAGTTCGTGGACCCGTGCGCCCTATCATGGAAAAAACGCCTTAGTGAGTATAGACTATGAATATCGGGCATTGAACACACGTATTAAACGGCTACATATGTACACTCTGAAGGTCTTTCGATATACAACAATTTCCTCGATCAATAGGCGCGTAAACGCATGGTTTGCTCACTACTTATAATAGCACGATAGGTATCGCCGACGTTCCTGCGCAGCTACTACAGTAAGATTCAATTGTTATGCCAAGCCATACATGCATCTGTTGCAGCAGAATCAACTGGATTATTCTCCGCCGGCAATGGCCGCCTTGTTGTGGATGACGGTAGATTCAACAAATACTGCGGTAAACCATGTAATATCAACATGACTACATGAAGGCAGCAGTTGTTGACCTGATGTATATTTCGCATCTGCACAACAGCATCGAATGATTAAGATGATAAAATAATAATTGGAGACTAATCATAATACATTCATTTAGGTTACTTTTGTGGAACTATCATTATAAGATATTCTTCAATAGTTTCTATATTACTTCAATATAGAAATTACTTCAATAGTTTCAGGTGTCAGAGGAGAGTCATTTCAACTAAATATCTTTATCTCCGGAAATTGGCGAAGATGATCGTACCATACACAATCTGCTATTTTTGAAGGAATATCGAGATCATGATAAGGTTGAAAATAGTGTTCAAAAATCTCCTTAGCGACGGTTGTTTTTTCTCAAGGGTGCACTTCTCCTTGTAGCCTGAAAAATCACTAGGTGAAGGACTATTTCTTGTTTTGTTGGTAGATTAAGGATGTATCGTAATAGAGCATTCAAATACTACTCTACATTATTATTGATATAGTCTGGCTTTCATGCTATTACCACGAATCTCAAAAGTACTGGTTGCATTAGACGGCTCCGAATCAGCTGCGAAAGCAGCAGATTATGCGTTAGCAATAACTAAAGGTCTAAATGCCGAGCTTATTGCCATACATGCAGTACGGACTGAAGACGTGCTGTATGAAACCCGTAATAGGCTTACAGATACTGAAACAGTAACCACTGGAGATCCGATATTGCAAAAGGTCAAGGAGGATGCCCAAAGGTGGTTTAATACTATCAAAGAGAAAAGTAGTGCAAATGGAATTCCACTAAGGACAGGTTTGGTTATCAGTCCGACTGAGATAGATGATACGATTGTAGATTATGGTGATCGTGAAAACGTTGATTTGATTGTGATAGGTGGCGGAAAATCAGAATTAAAAGAGCGATTATTTGGATCTACTACTTCTCGTGTAGCAAGTCAGATCAAACGTCCCATATTAGTCGTGAAATGAGCCGTTTCTTATTTTTCATACTTTGCTATTGTCGCAGATATTTTGGGTTTATCTCTAGTTTGTCACTAATGTGCGTAGTCACAACAGACAAATCTGAACAGTGGATTACAAATACTGACATTGCGCTGTATAAGGACTGAAGTCAGTAAATGATCATGGTGACATATCAGGCACCAGTACGGTTGGGAGGAGACGAATCCCATAACCGGATACGCTAAGAAAGCAATCGCGTTAGCCGCAGTGATAGTCGGAACCCCAAACTGCTAGGTCTGCCATATTAGGTCTATCGTAACCGTAAGCACTGCACCAATTTCATGGATCAAAGGATCTTCAATAATATACTTTGATGGCTCCAGTTAGCCCAATAAAAAAAATGGTAGATACGGAGTGTCTATCTGGGAGAGTGAGAGACCGCTTTTGCTGCGAATGGTACGGGGATGTCTCCGGGTCCGCTGCCTCTCTTCAAGAGATACTTATTATTACAGAACTTCTCAGCACCACATGTGATTATAGTGCGCACTTTTCCCAGCCGATAAGCGGTAGTATTTCATTGGTCTTCAATTCTCCATTCTTAATAGAATCCTTTATCGTATTACTTGAGAAATCTGCATTTTCGTAAAGGGATGGAGATAGCTCGTCGCGGGTTATATGATACACAGCTTTTATCTCTGCTCCGTGCTCTTCTGCTATTTTCTTGTATTTTGCTCGAATTTTTTCAAACTTCTTTTTATCCTCTTCATTTTGCATATCAAATCGATTTTCAACTGCATGGTAAAGTTCATCAATAAATCTAAGTTGGTACGTTATTGCTTTGGCCATTTGGATATTGTGCTGAGTCTTGTCACTAAACATGATATCTCTGGCTCTATGTTGTACTTCAAATATATTGTCTGGTAGTTTGTCTGTGTTTTTTGGATAGTTTTCAACTAAAAAGATTCTTTTATCATTCACAGGAGAAGCATCTATCACTTCTCTTAACGGAGTATTGCTTAGCAAACTTCCATCCCACGCATACACTCCTTTCTCCACTTCTGCCCATTGAAAATAATATGTTGGATAGCCGGTTGTTGCCATAATATGTTTTGGGGTTATCTGTTGTTTGCTACTATCAAACGTTAGTGGTTCAGCAGTCAAT
>JASHSN010000522.1 GCA_030038695.1 Nitrososphaeraceae archaeon | reverse complement strand
GACCGCCGTACTAAATCCAAATCAAGACGTTACTAATGCTACTTATGAGGAAATCCATACTGTTTTGATAGATTATCCACAAAATAGTCAGATTGCAACCCTTTTGCAAAATAGTCCAGCTAGAATAACAATAACAGCGACCTCATCACCTACGGAACAAAACAGACAGAATGCTGCAGCTATGCAGTCCTTCCTTGACGGAATAAATCAAGCCTTGACAAATGCTCATAGTAATGTACAAGCAACAACAGTCAGCCTAAAGTTCATTGCAGATATAAAGCATTATTCTGATACTGAATCCATAGTAGCTCAGAGAACTATGCTTACTTTAGGTTTGCAGGGATATATGCTTTCAAACAATCAGGACACAAATCATAAATTTGTTGATTTCAACTGGAGAGCTTTTACGATTAACCAGCCTATCAACCTATCGTATATCGATAACAAAACCGGGACTTCAAAGAATATTGAAATAAACTATATGTCTGGAGTCCTTGACGCGGCAATGCCCGGCTTTATGGATGCGTTGAAGAAGGCAGGAGCTACACAGCAAGCAATTCTGTTATTACAAATGCCAGTTATCGATTATAGCAAACTCGCTGAATCAATGGATAGATGGTATGTACTTTTTGACCCTACTGCGTCCTTAGTTGAGACTCAAAGATTTGGTTTTCAAGGCGAGGAAAATGGCGCAAGAGTCGATACAATATATTCATTAGGTGAAGGAAGTATACGCGAAGGTACAATGGATCCAACAGTATATAATTCTAATTTTGGTGCAGCCCCTAACACATATTCATTGACTTTTACTGTACCCCCTCCAGCCGCAAGAATAGATGTACTTGGATATTCCAAAATGACTACAACATCTGATGGTAGATCTGTTGCGATAATTTCAAATCAAAATGAAGGTGGAAGTTCATATGCCGGAAATTTTCCCTTGGAAGTACTGTCTGTGCTTGGTGGTATGATGGTGGCTATTATAGTCTTTGTACTTTTCAAGGCCAGGACACCAAAACAATACACTGCAAGGTGAGAAATGACAAAGGGTATTGAAACTAGACTTGAACATATTTGATCATAAAAGACTAAGAAATTATCTTAGTAGATTTAGGATTGGAAATAAGGAAACATATATCAGAAGCATTTGTGAAGTGTGTAATCAAATCTGCTACAATGAAAAAGACTTGAATGCCCATATCAGAAATAAACATTCGGATTTATAATTCACAAAATCTGGCGATGAAAATTGAGCTATATGTATAAACATTATACAAATAAAGGTTCATACAAATGCAAACTGTGTGGTCTTACTTTTTCCAGCAAGGGAGAACTGGAGCAACATATTCGTCATTTCCATGGGATTTAACTTTGTGTTATGGAATACAAACACAGAAGACTTCTAGACGCCCACCTGTGTTTAGTAGAGAAATATTTGCGCGACATAAATGATTCGCTTGAGACCGATTTCAAGTATTCTAGATTCATGTCATATTCAATCAACAACAATCTAAATGCAGAGACTAGAACAAGACTCCAAAGCATCTGTCATATTATACCACATTATGGGCTATCGACAAATATCGTTTTAACATTCTTACGATCGACCAGCGATATCATGGTCAGCTGCATGGATTATGCCTTGTAAGGGAATTTGTCAAAAGTCCATCGTACTGACCGGAATAACCAGATGTTACGGTATCTATTCAGGTCGATACGATCGGGGGCAAAAGTGGTGTGGTGTATGCAAATTATTTATTTCAGCTAGGCCTGGGATTTCAATCCGTTGTCCTTGCTGCCGATCAAAACTGAGGTCTAGTCCTAGAAGAATGAAATTCAAAAATAAATTTCGAGACAGAATATCCAAAAAGTTAGTCACAATCTGAAAAAGATAGCGTATATAACTCATGTTACATTTATAAAGAAACAATAAAAGACATTAATAACATCATTTTCATAAAATATATCCTTCAATTTCTAGGACTGATGTTCTTACCGGTGCACAAAAGTACGACCATACATTGGCGCCGAGTCAAAAAATGCATATTTCAGAATCTACTTATCTCTATGTAGATCCTTTCAATCAACGCGTATAATTTTGTAATATGTATATTTAACAATTGTTTGTCTTGAGCTGAGAATTGATCATATCCATGTATTTTGCCCGCCCTCAAGTCCTTTAAAGACGACCATGCTTCGTTTAAATTGCTCAGTACAATTTTTTTAATGCTATCATCTTCTTCTTCTGATTGCAGATGGAATTCCTGCTTCATCTTATGAATTTGTTCGATCATTAGACTACTTACCTTAACGATCCTTACTCTTAGATCTGAATCCACATTATCCTTGATTGAATATAATATGAAGTGACGGTCGTTAGCAGTAGTTTCCAATAGTCGTTTTGTTTCAAATAGACATTTCTCTATTAATCTTAACCGAATGCTTAACAGCCTCCTGTGAAGATAATCCATAGTTCATTTGTCTACGCAGCAGATAAATATAAATTGTAACAGCGGTTACAATCACTTTTTAGTTTGAGTAATTCCTAGAATTAAGTACATCACATTGGTTTGTTAAACAATAAGTATTCAGCCATACCCAGAAGTTTCAGGGTATATGATCTTACAGAATCCTCATCTTGCTGAGACATCTTTCCATAACCACGCATTTTTTCAGGTCTTGTATCAGCTATCGTGGTCCAGATCTCATCTAGTAGGACGTCTATTCTCCTTTTAAGACGCTCCAAATCCTCTTCCAACTCAAACTCGTCCTTTAACTGCTGAATTTCATTCAACATTGCTTTAGTATTGTCGAGAACTCTACTCTTTGTTTCTGAGCCTAGCTCAGACTTGATTGAGTATAGCAGGAAGGATTGTTCATCAGTTTCTAGTTCTAAGGCGTCAATTATCTTACGTAATCTCCTCTCTATAAACCTCAGATCGTTTGCTAGAAATAGCTTGATACCATTGCCCAACTTTTAATACATCTCGATTGAGAGTTGAGAGACGCAAATAACCCTAAATTCCAATAGAGACAATTGAAAATATTCCTAAAATGAAACTACCGATAATGTTGACAAATAAGACATTAAGTGGAAGGGCCCCCAATAGCATCGGAGACGAAACTATCTTATACCTAAGGAACGCACCAGCCGGAGCTCCAACAACAAGAAGAATTAATTCGATGCCTTTCATTGTGCCTACCATTATTCCATTTTTATCATTCTAGGTAGGCATTATCAGCATGTTATTTATGATAAATGCGTTTTTGGCATACAGCGTGTATGTTCTTTGTATGTCTAGGCTAATGCCATAGCCGTTATCAGCTATCTCTTACCATCTATTAAAAGCTTTAGCCTCATTTGGAGCTTTTTGAACAATATTCCGGTAGTGTACGCTTGCGTTTGCCTCTTTGTTGACAACTACCCTATGAATATTGAAAAGCTACCAGACGATTTGATTGAAGTCCATAGAGCTAGAGATATCATGTTTTCCGATAAAACTCAACGGCAAATAAAAATGGCTAAAGATGTTACAAGATATCTGATATATAGAGAAGCTTTATCAGATAATGGACAAAAACATTGATCCTGCTAAGATAGATAAAAAGCAACTTGAAAAGATTCGTCACACTTACACGAAAATGAAACGTGAACGAGGTGCAGAAATAAAGAACATAATTCACATAACTAGAGAGGAACCATTCCATACTTCAACGAGGATATTGACTTCTCGTTAGAAACTATAAGAAATTCAATCAAACAGGGCGAATCAAAGACTAATCAAATATTGGAAAAAGTATCATTAATAGAATAATAAGAAATATCTTTTCGGTTGGTAAGGTATAATTATAAAACTGTTATACGGTTTCACGTACATACCCAGGTGAACAACTTTAAATCCTATTCTAAATAAATAAGGTCATGACCTCAGAGAAGGAACAAGAAGGGTATGTCTTTAATCCATTTCTAAATCCGATTGGCTTCTGGCAAAACTATTTGATAAATTGCAGTGAAGCGAGCAGAGGGTTTTACGAAAATGTAATCAGAGCTAACTTGTATTGGTTCAAAGCATTCTGGGACCCTTGGTTAAGGACAGCGGGACTAGAATCAGAAGAAACAGCAAAGGTCGAATAGTCTATCATCTATCATGATACTTTTTCTAACAATGTT
>JASHSN010000521.1 GCA_030038695.1 Nitrososphaeraceae archaeon | reverse complement strand
AGATTTTAACTAAAGACCGGGGCATACAGCAGGATCAGTTATTGTCGACGTAGTTGTAGATGTAGGATTAGTTGTTGATGTAGATGCAGGATCAGCATCAATTACTTAGGTTTAGGCAGTCACAGACGATTTCTACGTTCTCAACGACAATAGCGCTGGTTCCTGCTTTTTGCGGATTCACATCTACGTGGATCGCATTCGGATTCACATCCATTGCGTACAGCTCGCCTGCGACCTGTATCCTAGCCTTGACGTCCGTCTGTCTTAACGTGTCTATCTTAACCTTGATGTTCTGCGCATATACTTTCTGTCCATGCGATACGAAACCCGCGATAACTAACAGCAACACTGACATGATACACAAGCCGAAGACTCTTTTATGGTCCAATTCCAAAGGAGAATGTAAAGAGTATAGTTTATCTGGAATTCGTCGCACCGATAATATCGTCATCGATAAGAAGATTTTTCAAAACATGTCTATACGTTAAGAGCAGCAATGAGAAAACATCTTAACTCGCCAGGTCCGCAGCTCCACCCTAATCAAACAGCAACAATCGTTAAAGGTATAGCACTTTCTCCTTACACTAATAATCGTTAGGGATAGAATATAAGATTGCGATTCCCATCTCATTCCTAATTACCTGTGGCGCCTACCTAGAACGCACTAAAGAACCGATTCTCTGGGTGCGTGTCCAGATGCCTCTTGTAGGTTCCCATCCCATCAGACTTTGCAAAACTCGCGTTAGACACCCAGCACCTATACTGGCTACGCATATTTTCGTGGGTTACAACAATCACCACTGTATGACCGCTCCTTCTTGTGCAGCAGGGCGCAGTAGCTGCAGCGATAGAACCATTGGTTATGGTCTGCTAAGGTTCCTTCGTTGTATCTCTGGCACTTGACTTTCTTCTTTGCCATATACAATCAATCAGTTCAGGTTTTCCTTACTACGAATGTGGAGAGTATTGTATGCGATAATATTATCATCTCCTCTTCTTCTTGGGTTCGATTGTGGATCTAGGATCGAATGCTGTAGCAAACTTGGCTGTTCTATGGTCGTATAAGATCTGATGGGTCTCTCCTTAATCATATTCATTGCGTATGCCGTTCTGTACTCCATGTTGTAACCTTTTCCATACAGAGGTAGTCTTATGACCAAATCTTTACGATGCATATCAGATAGATGAATATACATATCATACTCTATAGGAGTGGCCATATTGCAGAAGATACAGGTCAGGCATAGCATGCTAATGTATGGTGTGGGTCGTGTGCCAAGTTGTGGAAAAATGCAGGGATTGACGATGATGTTGAATTCGGACTCAACAAACAATCTTCTCCTTTTGCAATAATGCGTATAACTCTGGATTTTCGACCCTTAGTTTTGATAATGACGGTTTTACAAAACGTCTAGCACATTGCAGTCTCCTTACACTCTTGAGTTCATATTGTACCCTCTGTTTGACATTAAAATCCAACCCGCATACAGACCTGCATTTTTCTAGCCAGGTTATGATTCTATCAAGCGCATCTAAGTATTTATCTCGTGTGTGGCATAGATGGGGCCATCATCATTATTATTGGACCGAACATACGGGATATTTCCGTCCCTTTTTGGCTCAAAGAAGTAGTATTTGTCTGCAAACGTAATAGAGTAATATCTCGTGAAATACATGATTGGCAGGAGCGTAGTCTCCCAACCTGGTCTCACGTCTACCTTGAGGGGTAAAGAAATGCATCTATCTATGTTGATAGGAGCTATGTAAAGTCTGTCCGTACCTTGAGATCCTATATACTTGAACCTATCCAATTTGGATAGTGCAGCTATCACAGGATTTATGAGAACACTGTCCGAACCAGAGTCACACACAGCATTGAAAGAAGGGCCATCCCCGATACTAGCCCTAATTCCCAGGACATGCGATGTTTCTTGTGTTATACGTGGAAAGCGAGGAATAGCAATAACCAATTTAACTATCTACGTTCTACATTGTGGCATCTAACATATAGCCAGCCTGTGGTAGTAGTAGGGATTCACGTCATAAAATCCATGACCAGAGCTTCCTACTATTCTTGTGTTACTTGTCTTAGGATTGAACTGTGGGCTCAACGAAGGAACGTCTGACTGTAGAGGATGCACTCCCCACTCCAGGCCACCAAGTAGATCACCATTAGTGATTTGCCCCGAACTGCAGTTATACGAAACTGTCTGAATGAGGCAGAGGTGTTTCTATTGGAAATACCTGCTGCATGTAGAAAAGTATTATATACATACCCTTATGTTGAACAGATAAATGTTTGTGCAATATCAACGACAAACCACAAAGCTAACAATTGCCTTTGTACTTATCGTAGGAATGATGTTTTTGGTCCCTGTAATAACGGGAAAAGCACTGGCACTTACCATTTCCCGTGTTTTTCGTACAAATGTGTACCTCTTTAACGGCTCTTACAAGCTTGATGCCGGAATGTTTCTTTATGGTTATGTTCGGAACCCAGTACCGCCACCAGAAGCGTACCATAACGATACATTAGTTGGATGGTGGACAGCGGGAAGCAATTTTCCTCTTATTCCAGGAGCTAAAAAGGGATCTGTCAAATACGATGTTTATACCGCGGAGTATAACACACACCACCTTGGGACAGTTTATTTTTATTTTTCTAATCCAGCTAATGGCCAAAACACTTGCAGCGTCGTTACAGAACCCCCTCCTTATCTGGCGGAAACGGAAATAAAGGCTAAATGTTATATACAACAGACGTCCACCGTGATCATACCAACACCGCTTTGGCTTATACCAGTACCGATTCAAGTGCCAATCGAGGCATCTTTTTGTGTTTGGTACAATTCTCATTCTCCCTATTGCCCAGAGACCTTCCCCATCTCTTCTCAGGATCTATCTCACTTTGCCCACGTGGTATCAGAAAAGGAAAAGAAGGTACACACTCCTCATTCAGGGAAGACGGTAGTACCACATCAAATCACGGTAAAAAAAATGCAAGCCACAATGGCTGTTTCCACTCCGAAGACCGCTTCTAGCGTTCCTGGTGGTACAAGCAGCAAAGTCACTCCTGGCGTGGCTACACAGCATAAAAGCTAGCTCTACCGGGAGATGCAAGATCTCCTTTTTTTACAGGAGTCCATCCTTCACGGAAAGCACTCAAACATCGAATACCGATCCGAGTGCATCACCAACCTGACGAGCCGGATTTGACTCGTCTCGACTTATTTTGAAAAAATACAGGTTGACCAGAAGTCGGCCGACTCTTTACCAAATCTTACGTGCCATCCCTGGTCTAGCATAGGGACTATAGATACAATATTGGACTCTATTCCTGGAGCACGTGCTGTAATGCCCCAAAATGCGCCAGCGCCCTCTAAGAGCCTATGCGAAAAGTCCTGCTGCTCTGAGAGTACATTCACAAGCAAAATGCAACATCTATTTACCGTCCATCTATCTATCTCGGTAAAACAAACGCCAAATACCCTAGTCCGCCTAACACTACGCGTTGACTGTAATATATCTGCCAAAGCGTTCTCCGAATCTAAATCCAGTAGAGACAAAGGCGAACAGAAATTTGAATAAGAATGTATGTG
>JASHSN010000520.1 GCA_030038695.1 Nitrososphaeraceae archaeon | reverse complement strand
GGCTGCTTTAGGGATCGTCTTACGCGCGGTAGGCCATGGACAAAGAGTCATGATGATCCAATTCATTAAGGGAGAATGGTATTATGGTGAGCTTACGAGCTCGAGAAGATTGGAGCCGGAATTCGAAATGATAGCTGCTGGTAAGGGATTTGTGGGAATTTTGGATGATGATCACACTCTAGATGTACATCAAAACGCTGCGATCAGCGCAGCTACCTTGGCTATGCAGAAACTTTCGACTGGACTTTACGATGTAATGATATTGGATGAAATCAACTATGCACTAAAACTAAATTTAATACCACTTCAAAAGGTGCTGGAAATTGTTAGGAGTAGACCTTTTAAAACAACACTAATCCTCACCGGTAACTATGCGCCTGAAGAAGTCATAGAAGTGGCCGATCTAGTCACTGAGATGAGAGCAATTAAACATCCTTATTTACTAGGAACTAAGGCAATAAAGGGAGTTGATTATTGAGTTGATCGGCCAATCCCGAATGCAGTCATGATATGGTAACGTTAAAGTATACCATTTAGATCGTTTACCTTCATAAATGGTGACTGCCGAGATCCGAAGGCTTCCAGAAGAAGGTGATGTTGTGCTTGCTACTATTAGGCAGCTAACAGGACATGGGGCATATGTCATTCTGGATGAATACAACGGCATGACAGGTTTTCTGCACGTTTCTGAAATTGCCACAGGGTGGATACGTAATATCGAACGTTATGTTAAACCCAGGCAGAAGGCAGTCCTCAAGGTAATCAGGGTCAATAAGACAAGAGCGGAGGTCGATTTATCACTTAAGCAAGTATCCGGAGAAGAGAGAAAATCTAAACTAATAGAAGTAAAGAAGAACGAGAAAGCCTCCGCATTCATGACTATTATAAAAGAGAAAACAAAGATTAATGATGCCCAGGTAAAAGAAATAGAGGATAAAATTCTTCAAAAATACGACTATGTATACGACTTTTTTGAAGAAGTAGCTAAGAAAGGAATCAACTCGATTCCAAATATTGATTTATCGCAGGATATCTTAAAAGCTATCGAAGAGGAAAGCAATAAAATACAGATACCTCATGTCGAAATACGTGGAATAGCGGAGATTTCTGTGAGAAAATCTAACGGGATCGAAGTTATCAAATCTACACTTATGCCAGTAGAGACTAGCAGGAGCACTGTCAATACTACTGTTAACGTGACTTATATCGGAGCTCCTCGATATAGGATTGTAGTCGATGCTGAGAATTTTAAAATTGCCGAAAAGGTAATGAACAACATTGTAGAAAAAATTCGTTCAAATATAGAAAAACACCATGGGACATTCAATTTTATCCGCGAGGAATCGAAGAAGACATATCTCCAAAGGTAGCGATGCAGGTGAAGCATCTTATCAGAAAATGTCCCAAATGTAATTCATATACGCTTAAATTGAGTTGCGAGAAATGTAAGGTCTCAACAATTGATGCTCATCCTGCAAGATATTCGCCAGACGATAAGTATGTTCTATATCGAGTCTCGGATAGGTATATCCAACCAGTGGAAGTCGATCAAGAGAACAGTCGAAAATAGTAATTCCTCCTGCTGTTACGATATTATGCAATAAATTTAGTGTTTAGACGCTGTTCTATTCTCTGTCGCATTTATAATATTGTGAGCAGCGAATTTGGTTGCATTAGTATTTTGTACTAATTTCATGATGGAACTAACAGCACCTGTCGCGTTCATTCCAGCTGTCTTATTCATTCCAGCAGCACCTGTCGCGTTCAACGCTGCAGTTGTAGCATTAAACGCGTTATGAAATGCAAATTTCGTTGCGTTAGTATTACGAGCCTGGTCGATTATTGATTGCATTAAACCAGGAGGAAGATAAGGAATGTTCGCGGTTTGATTGGTAACCCCTACAGTGTTAGGTTTGCCCACCTGAGCTGTACCCTGTTGAAAAATCTGGCCTGCACTGAAAGACGTTGCTCCAATTAAGACAATTGCAGACAACAAGAACAAATGACTTGTCTGTCGTTTTTTGTTCATTATTCAAAGAGAATTTGTCTCCAATTTATCACTTTCGACCTTCTATTCTAGCTGAAAGTATAGTTAGAAAGATAATATTAGAAATCACATAGGTAAATCGCCCAATAACAACTGTTTAGAAAGCTATTATCGTTCAGAAAACATATTCTAACTCCATCAGGTTATGATTTAAAAAATAAATTGAGGGATACAGCATTTCTGCTGTCTTCACGACTAAATCCACTACCTGCCCATACATAGGCCGCTTGGGTTGCTCAGCATGCAGTTATCGTCTGAGTATGAGTTTACGTTGATGTTGGGAGCTAGTCCGTTGGCGTTATTAAGGTCGATTACATTATGCAGTACGTTATTCATGTCTATAGTGTTTTCACTGCTTTGAGCATCGAGGAACAGCCCATTTTGACCTCCTTCTATGTTATTAGCCGTGATAACTGCCTTGTGCGTATTCACTAATGTGACGCCAGCGAGCGTATTGCTGTTAATTAGGTTAGACATAAGACTTGCACCCCTGCTAGAATGTGATGCTATTCCGAGATTATTGTTCTGAATTATGTTATCACTCACTTGTGTGTTAGTCGAGCCAGTTGTAAAGACAGCTATTTCGTTGTTCTTTAAGATGATGTTCTTTATCTGTACGTTGTTAGAACCTGTGGCCAATATGCCAGCCTGAAAACCCTTTATGACACCGGGTCCTATTACCATGATGTTGTTATTGTTGGGTATTACTACTCCTACTTTAGAGCTCTGTTGCCCAGGACCTGTTATTGAATAGCCGTTTAGATTTATGTTCGTGTTATCGGCCCCTACAATTACTCCGTCTCCGGAACAGTTTAGATTCGCTGTCAAGTTAACATTACCTTGTACTACTTCTCCACACGCCGGGTTCGTTACAGCTGATGATACGGGGGATGTTGTTGCTGGAGTTGTTGTTCCTGTTGAATTCTGTACTTGTGCCATTAGAGTTGATGGTTGGATTGCCAAGCCAATCACCGCCGCCAGAGACACAATTGTCGCTACCATGTATGACATTATAGTTCGTTTCATTCAGATGACGGCTCGAAAATAAACTATTTATGCAAACCTACTGTTTGTACTAAATTCTGAATTCGTGTTTATTGAATATAAGTATGTATTTACGCTATTGAT
>JASHSN010000061.1 GCA_030038695.1 Nitrososphaeraceae archaeon | reverse complement strand
TTTTCCATGTCCACCCACAAATGAAGGAGAATCTATCAATTACTTCTTTTCATTTCTCATACGATAATTTCTGTTCTAAATTGATAGTCCTTGCTTGGATCTGAATTCCATTCACCTTGCAACTTGGCTGGTTTTCTTAGACTTTGTTTATCTATCTTGCGTAAGCAATTGCCATTAGCAATAGTTTGGGCTACTTTATCCCCAATGAATCATGCATCTATGTAAAATAGCATAATTAGTAATTCTGTTTTATAATTATGACAAAATCACGTACCATATTAGTTCATTTTACAACTAGAACAGGACAATGCGAGTAAGTCACGACACTAGAGGCAACACTGCCAAGCAATAATTTGTTAAACCCTGATAACCCTCTTGAACCTACCACTATTAGATCAACCTTCTGCTGTTCGGCATAGTCCACTATTGCGCCTACGGTTGATCTGGAATTAACAATAATTTCTCTCCTCAATCTGACATCATTTTTGTTAGCATTTATTTGAACTTTATCGAACCATTTTTGAGCTTCCTTCTTAGCATCTTCTATGATTGCATTTTGATCAATCGAACCGGGGGTGAAGATATTAGAGTAAGTGAAATATGCATCTTTGATTTCTGAGTGTATAACGTGTAACACGATTAATTTAGCACTACCCTGATCTTTCTTTAAGCATGGTGATTGCAAGATCTGCAGCTTTCATAAATGATTCTGAGCACCTAGATGTCTTGAAAGGTGCCAGGAAAGTGGTAGATACTTTGAGGCCACGGATCGTAATCGCGTGCACGCTTGATAAGATTCCATATCCTAGCAAAAGTTATGTTTGGACGTACATTCAAGGTTACATGTCTTTCAATAATCGCTCCTACAACGCGAATGAAAATGAGCCATCTTGGAACCAATAGTCTCAAAAAATGTTCCAAACGCAACGCGTTAATTCATAGCTTGACTGTAGGGATTGTAGTTAATATCAAATAGGAATTAAATGCCAATATTATGCCAACGAAAACTATTGCAATTATTGTAGTAATATTCCTGTTTATAAATTCGCCCATTACTCCTTTGTTTCTTGTTAATAATACCAGAGGAATCATAGGTAGGGGTATCATTAAACTAAGTATCACCTGACTGTACACCAATATACTGAGAGGATCTAATCCTAGCAATAGTGCAATTGTAGTAGGAATTACATTGACAAACCGTGTTATAATGCGTCTTAGCCAGATGTTAACTTTCATTCCTAATAGCCCTTCCATTACAGCTTGGCCAGCCAGAGTACCTACAATTGAAGAGGAGATACCAGATGAGAGCAAAGTAATAACAAAGATTATTCCAGCGCTAGCTCCAAACAATGGGATTAAGGTCTTATAAGCATCAGATATTGAAGCTATATTGGAATAATGCGCATTAAATGCAGCAGCAGCCATTATCATTATCGCTGCGTTTACCATACCTGCAATTACAAGTATAACAACATTTTCTGTAAGGTGTAGCTTTCGTAATACTCTCTTCTCTTGAATAGATTTATCTTTAGCCTTATTCTTGGTAAGCCAAGAATGTACAAAAAGAGCATGTGGCATTACCGTGGCTCCAATAATTCCAACTGCTATCAGTAATGCGTTGGAATTTGCAAGTATTGGTACAAAGGAATGGTATAGTATGGCTGAAGGATCTGGCTTTGTTATAAACACTTCATACAAATATCCAAAACTTATTATTGAAACAAATAGGATAAACAATTGTTCAAGAACACGGAATCGTCGTGTCGTAATAGCAAGTATCAAGATTACATCCAATGCTCCAAAGATGGATGCATAAATCATTGGAATCCCAAATAGCAGATTAAGAGCAATAACAGTCCCGAGGTACTCTGCCAAGTCAGTAGCAGCTGAGGCTGCCTCTGCAGCCAACCAATATGGCATGACAAACATTTTCTTCTTGAGCTTTTCACGCATTATTTCTGGTAATGATTTCCCTGTTGCTATTCCAAGTTTGCCAGACAAATATTGAAGCATCATTGCCATCGCGCTCGAGAGCCAGACTACCCAAAGAAGACTGTAATTAAGAGATGCTCCGCCTTGAATATCAGTACCATAATTACCAGGATCCATATAGGCTATGCTCACAATAAGAGCAGGACCTGTGTAAAGGAATAGCTTCATAAGAGATTCTTTCTTGGCTATAAAATACTTCTGTGAAGGCATCTTTGATTTACTCATATAATAATAATACAGTACCTTATAAAAGTTGCCCGAGGCTAACATCATTAACTATATGAATGAAATGCCTTCGTATTCGAGCTTATAGTATTCATAGATAGAAAGGTAAATGTGCTAGTATCGCGTAGGTATTATAGTTAGTTGGAGAATTTGAAAGCCAGATTAGACGAGAACAATGATGATAGCGATAACCGCCTCAAACTAATCCGGGATGCTCATAATGTGAAGGAAGAAGTAATAGAAGAACAGCACACGGATAGAATGGAGGATTATTTGGAAGTCATTTATGAATTAATCAGGAAAAAAGGTTATGCTACACAAACAGACATTTCTGAATCCCTCAACGTAAGTTTACCAGGCGTAAGCAAGATGCTTCAACGGCTAGAGGAAACTAATTATATAAAATATGAGAAATATAGAGGGCTTAATCTAACAGAAGAAGGTATCAAAGTAGCAGAAAATATTCGTGAAAAGCATGGTCTGTTGTCTGAATTCTTCAAAATGATTGACGTAGATGAAGATATCGCGAATATTGATGCTGAAGGTATAGAGCATCATCTTCACCCACAGACCTTAAAGAAGCTAAGAGAATTTATAAGAAACCACAAAAAAGAGACCTGATCATATGAATCCAGAAAATCATTTTTGTCGTTGTTGCTAACTCGGCAGATCCATTATCATTCGTGAATTTTAACAGTATTTTTCTTCATTCCTGAATTTTAACATACCATAGTTCACATTTCTTACCGGAGCATGTGGAGGGTATCCCTGGATTTGTGAAAGGTGGAAGATCTTCTGCATATAAAAAAAAGAGTGGAAAATATGAATAAACTATCAAATCTTCTTCCAGTATTTCATAGTTCCTGTTTTTCTTCCAGTGCTAATTAAGATCTTACTTCGGCTTTGGCATAGGCTAACGGTGCAAAGCTACCAATATACAGTAAAGGTTCATCACCATGTGGGTTGGTGAAATATCCGTGACCATCTCCATCACAAGTAGTTGTAGGAGTGCTTCCTAGAGATACAAGTGCACTACGTATTTCTTCTGGAGTTGCAGTTGGATGTAAAGAACGGTAAAGGGCGGCGGCACCGGTCACGAATGGCGCTGCCACACTTGTACCGGTTAATGTGGCGTAAGAGCCGCCCATATACGTACTATGTATATTCACGCCTGGCGCGGCGATCGTTACCTTGCTGCCATAGTTGCTAAAGCTAGCCAACGAATCGTCTGGTCCGTATGGAGTCTTAGGTCCAAGTCCACCACACTTGCCGTCGCTGTC
>JASHSN010000519.1 GCA_030038695.1 Nitrososphaeraceae archaeon | reverse complement strand
GTTCCTTCCTCGAGTCCTGGTGAGTACTAAGCGAAAGACGTCTTACAGGACTGTGGATGCTGAGCCCATGTGCTGTCAATGAAGATACATACTAGTTCGGCAAATGCAGTAGTTTAGTGAACCCTCTCTCCCTGCCCGGTCGTGAGAAACATGGTTATGAGTGGCTATATATATTAACAATGTCAACTATTATCAGCCGGATAAATGCGACTTAAGTCCTGAAAAAATAGCAATCGCTGCCAAATGTCCAGGTATAGAACCGAAGATTGTCTTCAGAAATCTTTTTGTTCAGATAGGCTATAATCAGCCACACCAATTAACAGTAGCAAAACAAGTCTCTGACTTTCTTTGGGTCAAGGAATCAAGACATAAGATTGTTGGTCGTGAATAATATTACCAAGTACTTCAGAGAAGCAAAGCGCACGATTTACGTTACAGGCATATTGAAAGAGACTCTCGGAATCTTGTGTAAATCTTGCGCCAGAGAATAGCATTGATATGTACAGGCGATGCCAACATTACAAGCAAAGGAGTCATTCCGAGAAACACCTTCTACACACCCATTTTTCTTGTCCTATGCATCTGTGTACAGGAATCAGAACCTTAAGCTCTGCTACATCTTTACAGAAGTAACATTCCCCGTACGTCATCATTACAATCTATCTATAGCTTAAACACCGATATATATTATGTATGACCACTTATGCTAACAACAAAAGCCGTGCATGAGTATAGATAGAGTTCACCTTTATATATAGAGGATTTTTCTATAAACTATCCAAGATGGTAAGGATCTCGGCCTACTATTTAAGGTGAAAATCTTCTGACAGTATAAACAAAAGATTGAGTATATTATATCTAAACTATAAATACATTAGGAGTTCACAACGATCGTAGATTCAATTGGGACAGAATTCGTGTATCTTCTGCGACATAATCACGAAAAAATTACCCCATGTTGATGTTCACGAAGATGACAATTTTTTGGTATTGATGGACAAGTATCCAATAAGTTTAGGACATACTCTTATCATTCCAAAAAGCCACTACGACAATTTGCTATTGATGCCACAAAAGGAAGTTGGGAGGTTATATTCGCTCGTGTCCATTATTGCTGGGGCGGTTGTATCAGCCACAAACGCAGATGGTTTCAATGTTGGTCAGAATAATGGCAAAGCAGCAAATCAAATTGTTCCACATGTTCACGTGCATATTATTCCACGATTCAACGATGACAGCCCTAACGGCCGATGGCCAATTAGGCGTGTCGCTTCACGCGCAGAACTCATTGACATTGCGGAGAGGATCAAACAATTTCTGAACCCCACTTTGGTTAACAGAGAATCAATTTAAGCACTATTATGCCAGCTAGCTATATTGTAGATAGTAACGTGTGCGTGTCTAGAATCTACGCTTCACAAGAAGTAAAAAAAGTTAGCCTAGATTACTTTTAAGGCTAAATCTATTGGTGAATTAGATGACTTCTATTCAGCTGGGTAAAAAGTATGACTGCACAGAATTAGTTTACTCTATTGTGAGAAACAATAGCGGCAAGGTTACCGGAAAGCAGTTAGAGCGGGAAATCGGTAATAGGTACGAAGTCCGATACGCCATCACCCGTCTTACGAAAGAAGGAAGAATCAGACGAGTTAGAGGATTCGGAGTCGATAGGGTAGAATTTTTTTACCAAGTTATTGCACCTGAATCTCGTCAGCAGTTGTAATAAACACTTATACAAGTCATCTGTTGAGCTCTGCAATTCTGATAATATCTGCTCAAGCATTTGTATTAAGTAGATATGTTGGAGACGATTATAATCTCAAATGTGTATCTTTGTGTCCATCTAGTTAACTGAAAAATATAACAATTTTTTCAAATACGAGGGAGTCCGGCGTATTAGTTCATACATATTCGGCTGCTTTGACAAAAATAGAAGAGCATTTTATATGTAATGAATCCTAGCCCAAAACTCTGTCTATGATTGCTCTTCTTACAGGAACAAGTGACATAGTTACGGCTAAATTCTCGAAGATAATGTAGTGCCGGAATAGCCCTACCTATGTTCTCTTTTTCCACCAATCATCAGGCGTGCACATTTACACATTACTTGAAGGAATTACATTGTCGAAAAATGACTTAAAATAGTGGTCAGAAAATCTCTTCGTCGTTCCTTATACCTGCCAGCCTAGTTTTGACGCCGGATGCACACTCCAAACACACGCTATTGGAGAAGGGAAAGGTCTTCATGCAGTCTTTGCACGTAGGCTTACCACATGTCGGACACGGCTTTGTTAGCTTTTCGGTGTTACACAGGTAACAGAAATTCCTATACATGATGAAACTATACTACCTTGTGTAGTAAAAGGTTATCGCATATTCATGCGGTTCTTATTCTCATTCGAAGGTTAAGAAAAATGAATTGATCACATTATTTAGAAGGTTCAGAAAAGACCCTGAGGTCTTGTCGTTGGTGTTTCATTTTTTGCTTGTATTCATAAAGGTAATCTAGTGCCTCTTTCTTAGAATCAAATCTAGCTTCTCCCCTGAACGACCCGTTTTCATCAATGAGACTAATAGCATTCCAGACGCCATTCTTGCTTAGCTTCTTTACGATAAACATATGTTATTATTTGTATAATCATAACCGGGATTAAAATTAGATCTGTGTGACATAGCTAAAGACGTTCAATCGATGATATGTCTATCAAAACTAATCATTCTGTCTTAGCATCACCTTCCGAATTAGTCTATCTGCTCTCTAACAATACTTATTGGCAAAATTTTAAAAAAAGTATCAAGATATCCGAACGATAGTATTACTATCAATGTTGGGTTTGAAGCGGAGTATAGCTCCTATTCGCCCAAGACTAGCTATCTGAGCACCTTCCTCTGATTTTCCAGAAATTATTTCCAGACGGCTTGCCGTCATGGCCGATAATTCTTCTAGATAGTCTACAATATCCTGTTCGCTGCTTTCATAATCGACTGCCGAACAAGAAGGACATGGTCTTGACAAAAGATCCTGTTTGACCGATACCACGTTACTTCTCTCAATAACTTTTTCTTGAACAGTTCCACATTTTTTGCATTTTACATCCAATTTAAGAAAAGTAATATCGTCAGTCACAATAACCATATCAGCAATTCCGGTCTGCAGAGATTTAATAACATCCAATATACCGTAGATCCCCAGACCTCGTCCAGAGTGAACTTCGCTCATGAATTTCTTGACTATTTTTTTTTCTTCCATCAGTCGATATTCTGTCATAACCCCTTGATCATTAACCTTGTCTATGATTTCACGAATCCCCTCATCACCAGAATAAGAAGTATCCAAGGTCGTGATAACATTATTCTGTAATCTGTAATCCAAATACTCTTCCTTAAGAAAATTCTCCTTTGTTGGTCCTGGTCCGCCTACTATAAGTCCTCTGACGTTAAACTGATCAATGAAAACTTTTTGAGCATGGTCCCCCACTCTGTGATAGTATTCATTTAGTTCATTATCACGGAGTCTTTCAAACCTTCTTGCAGATTGACCCCCTTGTCTATGCTTACCAGCAACACCCGAAGTCATTGTGTCTACCACTTCCCACCTATCACCGGTCAATATTCCAAGGCCCGCTTCTTGTGTGTCAATAGCAATAATCCCTATAACTTTATCATCCTTCAGCATATCTTTCAAATGGTCTATCCAAAAATGATCATCACAGCGATAAAGTTGAATCTGAACTGGCTTCTGTGGTATAACAGAATAAAGTTCGATCTTTTCTGTGCCAAATCCCTTCCCGCTAGGAATAGCCCCACAAAAAATGACAAGTCCAGTTTGAGGCGTCTCTTTGAATAGTTTTAGGTGCTCTATTGTTTTGCTTAAAGCATCTTGGACATGATTTCTCGTCAAATCGGATTTTATGTTTGATGCCGTACCTGACTCATTACGTAACTGTGAAATGACATCGAAAATTGGTCGCCTAGGAGGGATATATACGGTCACAAGTTCTGTTCCATGACCAGAAATGCTTGCAAGTTTATTTAACATTTTGGTTAGTTTATATCTTTTTACCGAATCCCACTTCGATTGAGCATCGCTAGTATTCATCGTTGCTAATAAAGACTTCTCACGCGCACATAATATAAGGATATAACACTGGACTAAGTAAAAATGTAAAAAATAATATTTTCTACATTGTCATTTATGCCATACTTTAGTTGCAATAATTTAGACAAAAGATCTTCGAACGCTCCTTAGTTAAAGTTATTATTAAATAAGAAGAGAGAAATTTAAAATGCTTCCTAGGCTTGAATACATCAGACAGGTTAGAGTTAGACTGGGCTTAACTCAGCGCAAGCTGGCTGGTCTGACAGGAATAAGCACATCCATGATTAACCAGATTGAATCAGGTCGCTGCAAACCGAGCTATGAGACGGCCCGGAAAATATTCGAGATCTTAAGTTCCCTCGAAGGTCAGTCTTCAATGAAGGCTGGGGATATATGCAGTCGTAGATTAATTTCTGTACAAAAAAACGATACCCTTCGGGTAGCCATTGATAGAATGAGAAGTAACTCTATCAGTCAGATTCCGGTGTTCGACGAATTCCGCGTTGTGGGTATTGTGAGTGAAGACGGCTTGGCCAAACATATGGTGGAAAAAGCCGAAAAAGAAGGCAATTTGACTATCTCCATGATTATGGAGCCACCACCACCCCTAGTTGATTTATCCACACCTGCTAAGGCACTTGTTCCCTTAGTTAGATTTTCAAAATGTGTTCTTGTTAGTGAAAAAGGCGCAGTAGTAGGAATTATCACGCTGACAGACACCTTGAAAATGGTAGAATAGTCTCGGATATAGGTATTCGGTTTAGTCGTTAGCTAAGTAAAAAGGAAAGCCTGAATGGTTCTCGGCAGTTGTGTTTCTATCTCACTCTAATCGCTACCTTAGAACCTGCTAGTTTGCTGTAGATGAGTATTTAATATTATTCGTTACTAGTGGCAGTATCCTGGTTCCTTTACAATACGATCTAGAATGGTTTAGAATAGCCCTTTGCTAGAATAAAGGCCGTTTTAAAAGTGTGCAAGATAAAAAAATCGAAGGATGCTCTCGATATGACGTTGGATATATGTAAATGTAAAAATTAGAATTAGAGTTAATGCTACTATTGTTAGTCCTACTACGTTAGTTCATGAATATGGATCAGCTAGCCGTAGCCAGCTGCCGTTATTCATATAAACAAGATCCTGGTTTTTCATGGGATTTAATACCATTTAATACCAACGCTTATATTATCGTAGATATCTGAGAAGTACATGTCAAAAAAGGAAGTTGAGAAAACAGGGGTACACACTGATGATGATAAGATAAGAAAGGAGGCAGCATCAACATCACCATGGGCGTCGTTCGCAGAGCAGCACCATTTAGTTGATAAGGCTTTAGACGAAACAAGAGATAATATCAGAAGAACCACAGACGAAGCAAGAAGAGACATTCCACGTAACACACAGGCACTCAACGACTATCAAGAACAGGCAATTCAAGCAACAAGAGAAATTACAGACATTTATCTAGAATCTCAAAAGGAGATTATAAAATCATTTCAGTCAACATGGATCCCATATGTAGAGAATTCGTATGGCGTATTCTGGAATAATTGGGTGTCACCACGAAGGGCGGCTGAAATCTATACTAGAACGGTAAGCAATTTTGCAGATAATGTAATCTCTACAACTAGAGTAGCAAACAACGCGATGTTTGCGAACATAGAAGCCTTTAAAACATTTGTTCAGCGTGAGAAAGATGATGTAAAGGAATTTTCGAGAATAGGCGTCAACACCGCAAAAACATTTGAACAAACATCAAAAGATATCGCTAAACAGCAAGGTAGCAGCAGGTACTACTAGAGTAGCATATACATATGCATGAGCAATGTGAAGGAGTATAACAAAGAGCGAGAAAATATAAAGCCATCCCATCTTTTTCTTTCTTCTAAGGCAGCAAAATGTGCCATCAGATAGCGATAGTTCAATAATTTCGGGTTTGTTTATAACCGAAAGATTCGTTGAATGAGAATGCTAGCAGTAGCCTGTACGATAGATCGTGCACCTTGCGTCCAGATTGTCAAGTGTATTCTTTCATGATTATTCACAAGTAGTTTAACTGTTTATAACCTACTTTCAATAAAAGGGCTAATTGAAGTCTCCATCTTGTTTGATAGCTAGCTAAATCTCTCAGGCGTATAATGAAAATAAATGAAGCTGAAATAGTTCTCAGGTATCAAGTAAATCTAAAAAAACAACTTACGGGATGTGGTGTACAACCGTGAATATTTATACCTAAAGTTGTTAGTTC
>JASHSN010000518.1 GCA_030038695.1 Nitrososphaeraceae archaeon | reverse complement strand
ACCCGACCTTCGTTATGGTTTGGTATGTGGGACTCAACGAAATTTCGATTATTTCTCGATGAAAGACATGAACCCATTGATACTAGCGGGTAAAGTGTGGCGAGTGCCGCAGAAGGATTGGTCTAGTAACGGCAATGTTCATCTCGTAGAGCAGTCACGGTTAGATAGGGTACGTAATGATGTAGCGTTTCATCATGAACATCTGTAAAAAGACGATGATGTCATAACAGAGACAATGACGCGTCCGCGTTTCAATCGTACTACAATATAACAGGCCGGTAATAGTGAAATGTTAGAATAAGTTCCTACAACCTACAGCTTCAATTGCTATCTGATATTGGATATCTTGTAGCTGAAACTGCTCCACCTAATTATGCATATATGGAATTGGAGCAGTCATAATCGAAGATTATATAGGAACTCCCAACGTTCTTATGCATTATGCCGGTGCTCTTCAGAGTGTCCATTACCGGGTAATGTATACCGTTAGATGGGTAGAGTATGGGGTGACGAGTGTGTCCCTGAGGATAATGGTCTACAACCGTCACCCAAGTGAAGTACCTGAAGGAATTTCCGACATTAAGGCGTGGTCAGTGAATTCCAGGGCCATTCTTATCAATTTTAAGTTCACAATCTTTCACGATCGCTCCCAAGTAGATATAAGGATGGTTATCACGCGATTCCCTATCATTCTACTTGCTCCCCCGTATGTCTCGCGCGTATAAGAACAAACCTCTATCGCGTTCTATGCCTATGTATTTTCTTCCCTGTCCGAACTTTATTGTGGCATCTCCTACTGTCCCTCTTCCCATGAACGGATCACAAATAGAGCCGTTTGCTGGACACAATGTTAGGACAAGGGCAGTTGCAAGGTCTATCGCGTCCCCGGCGGAGTAAATGACTTCTAGGATGTTTGGTCCTACGAGAGGCTCGGTATCCCGCTGTCCTTTGACCAAGAGGACGTATGGACGCCAATATTCTCTCCTATTGAAACCCTCGGTGGTGTCGAACAAAGTAACCGTTCCAATCGGACCTGCAGTCTTATTGTCTATCATCTCCTGTTGTAGAACGCATATCATACGGAAGAACTGAAAACCAGCAGGTTTGGAGCATATGATCCTTGGTAGTAGTGATTGTTCGACATGCATCGCCAACAAACCTCCCTCTTTTAGCCAGCGGTAGGCACAACCCATCAGATGTTCGTGAATCTTTCCTCCTTCGTAGTTAGAAGTCTTCTGGTCAGGAAAGCTCAAAGCCAGAACTAGGTCTATACTACCATCCTGTATCTCCTCCTGGCCTACTAGACGAAAGTCCATGTTTACTAGGCGAACGCTGCCTTTCCCGTGGTAGTGATCTATCTCAGCAACTTCTTGCTCTGCTATCGAATGTGCTGAACCACCACCGCTAGAAGGACCAAGTTTACTGTGGAGCTTTTGGTAACGAAGTTCCTCGTATGCAGTCCTTATGCCTATTGGTCCACGTTTGTTGTTTGTGTCCTCGTCTTCTACGTACCCTCTGCGTAGACTCGATCATCTCCTCACTTCCGTCTCAATGGCTCTAGGCTATGTGTTGCATTTTCCAGAGGTAAACGTAAGACCAAACTACTCTGATTAAGAACAAGTTTCTTGCAAGGCCAATTGATATCATTACAAGGAAAGATGGATTTTTTATTTGGAGAGATTCCAACTAACTATGGAAAGTACAATTATGTTTATGTAAGCTTGATACTTTCATGTAATTTGAGTCGCGAGAAGAAGTTGATTATTGAAGAGGCAAAAGATAATTAGATTATATTCACCAGAAGAAGCTTCTATAATTAGAATCACGTAAATAGTTTGTTAACAATCAGATTGATATGAAGGCCGCTAGAATTGTTAAAGTAAATGAACCGTTACAAGTACAAGAACTTCAAGCACCAAAACAAGAGGAAACACTGGTTCTAATCAAAATTCTGTCTATTATAGGGATGGGTGTAATAAATCCTTGAAAGGATCTGGTTCGACAGGACAAATCACGACAATAAATCCTGCAACCGAAGAAGTGGTTAATACATACGAGATTATGACTAAGGAACAGGTAAAGGCAAAAACAAAGAAGGCTCAGAGTGCGCATCTTGATTGGAAAAAAGATATACAGAAAAGAGCGGATCATCTTCATGATTTTGCTCAGGAATTTAGAAAGGAGAAGGAAGAGCTTTCAAAGTTGATGACAAAAGAAATGGGAAGGCCTATAAAAGAAGCAAGGGCTGAAGTCGAGAAATGCGCATGGATAATGGATTATTTTGCAGATAACGGGAAGATCTTTATAAATGAAGAGGTAATTGACACGGATGCTAGAAAAAGTGTTGTAGCATTTGAACCGTTAGGAGTAATAGGAAGTCTAATGCCATGGAATTTTCCTTATTGGCAAGGAATAAGAGCTGGAGCTCCTGCCCTAATGGCGGGCAACACAATAGTACTAAAACCGGCAAGTGCAACTATGGGATGTGGACTAGAAATTGAGAAGGCTTTTATCAGGAGTGGAGTACCTGAAGGAGTTTTTCAAACAGTGGTTCTTGATGGCGCATCGGCAGAT
>JASHSN010000060.1 GCA_030038695.1 Nitrososphaeraceae archaeon | reverse complement strand
TAAGAGAGGTGCAGCATATGGCTATCCTGATTCATTCGTACAACTGCTTGGTTATGTTAAAGCGTATTTCCATCTACCATATAGACAAACCGAACAAATCTCAAAAGATGGAAGCGTAGCATGGGCTATGGACAAAGGTGGATGGCAGAAACGGTATTCTCTTGTATCAAGAGAATGTTTGGTGAGTATGTAAATGCCAGAAAGTTTCACAACATGACTAAGGAATTGATCATAAAAGCGTCATTGTATAACATGTTTGTTGCTATGGGGATGTAGATGGATAGATGAGGTACGAGAGATAAATGATTTGTGCAACAGAACTGAAAAATCAACAACATGTTAAATGCTCTGACAGTTTGCGATAATTTTGTAAGCTCTCAGTTATCTATGCTGAAACAAACATTTTTTCCTCATCTACCTCATATTCTGTAATTGTTTGATAGATTGACCAAATAGTATTGTAAGTTTATTGACTATCTCGTAGTAAATTGATTGCAATAATCGAGCTAGCCCGAATTAATGTTTGCTTGGAAACTCCTTTAAGACACAATTTCAAAGTAAAAACAGAATGTCCTATCATGCAGGAAGAAAAGTGGTGATATTAGGGATAACAGCTGTTATAATTGTGTCGGTAACGATATCTCTTGATAATTGTGTTAGGGCAGTTACAGTTCCAATAAAAACTATCAATAATAAATACGGATTTTCATCGTCAACACAGTTGGTAGGGACATTTTACTATGGATGGTATACAGGACAAGATCAAGGATATCGAAGCTGGGATAATGGTAATCACAATCCACCTTTTACTTGGGCATCGAACTATCTACCTGACATGGGGCATAGACCAAATACATTTGATCCGACTCACAATTTGTACGAATCCAATGATCAATATATTCTGTTAAAACAGTTGGGATGGATGAAAGAGGCAGGGATCCAATTCGGAATATCGGATTGGTGGGGAATCGGATCAACTACTGATAGGACATTTTCATATATCATGAACAAAATAATGCCAAGTACAACTAATTCGTATCCTTCATTTAAATGGGCAATAGTTTACGATTTGGAGCGTAGCGATCCGCCCGTGAAAAAATTAGTCAGCGATCTAAGCTATATAAAAGAAAATTATGCATCTTCGCCATATTATCTGAAAATAGATGGAAAGCCAGTGATGTTCGTATACAATACCGTGGGGCCAGGATCTAATGCCTTAAATGATTTAGAACGGTGGTCGATTGCAAGGCAGTCGACCGGGTTCTACACTGTAATGAAAGTGGATCCTTTAAACATGGGAGCGAACCCAAATTCTATGGATGGCTGGTATGATTACAATCCTTCCATGAGATACGGCCAGCTAGATCGATATTACGCCTATGTCAGTCCCGGATTTTGGAACAGAACTGACAACGCTCCGCCTGATAACTCAGTATTTGGTTATTACTTTGGGTCGCCAACTAAAAACACAACATCTACGGCAGGTAAATCAACTACAAATACGACATCCGCATCAGGGATCCCATTATTAGCAAGAAACGTGACTGATTTTGAAATAGCGGTGCAGAAACTTGCATCAGCTAATGTACATTTCAAATTAGTAGAGACATGGAATGAGTACCTTGAAGGTACGCAAATTGAACCCGCTATGCAGATAACACCCGATTATGTACACGGCTTCAGGCCTCAATCTGCATCATATGGGAATATCTATATAAGCATACTTGGAAAATATTTGAGTGAGCATACAACTCCTCACACCACTCCTTGGATAAGTAGAGACAAGGTGATGACGATAATTCCTGAGATTCCCCCGACAGGCACATTTGGTTATTACTTTGGTCCACGAACTATAAATGCAACGGTGCAACCAGCAATTACAAATACACATAAACTGCATTGATTGGATTAACAAAGTTACGATTTAACTAACATATTGAGAGGACAAATCAAACAGGGAAAGAGATATAAACTGCAATTAGCAGCCGACGTAATAGTGGGTTCTTCAGCAAATCTCTGCAGTATTTTATTTATTATTATAATTGGAACCCCTATTGGAATAAAAGGCGCCATAGCAGCCGTATTTCCTACCATACCATCCATTAAAACCTTAAATTACGATAACACTACCTTTTTTATGAGGAAAGCTGCTGTTATTCACTTCCTCGCACCACCATTAGAGATTGCAAATAATACGGCTATTTTGAATTTCAATAATACCATATTCGCCGTTTGGTCTAAGCCATTACAACAGCATAACGTGAATTTTGTTGAAGATAGATTTAGAGTAATTTACAGAACTAATCCAGACAACCACGCTGGTGTTGTTTGGAACGATGGACACAAAATCTGGTATGTATTTCTTAGGGAGAGAGGATTATCAATTTATAATTCTGTGGATAAAGAATTTGCTAGAAACACAAAGATGATAGTACAAAATGGTGCTTGGAACACACTAGCAGTTGCCCTTTTAAAAAATGGTATTGATATCTATGTAGATAATGTACTTGGCCTTCAAATTCCTTATGCTAGTGCTTCCTCTTATACTATATATAACGTTGGAATTAAAAATTTTAACGGTATTGCAGAGTTTAAGCCTATTAAGGTGGGACAAGTAAGCCCAGCTAGCTTGAAGTACGCGGCAGCACACAAAATGCTAACACCAGAACTGTATTATAAGTAATCATAACCTAGAAGAACAATATATTTTTGACTTCCATCCTCAGATCAAATATGAGAGTATCGGACATTTGAGCCCATTTGACAGAAAGTCAACGATTTTGTGACTCATATGAATAGCGAGTTTATTGAATTTATCTTCAGATCCTAATATACGAAACTAAACATTGTGAGCTTGGTTTCATACAAGGTATAAGGGGTGCAGCCGCCGTGGTAATATTCGTTTTGGGTGCAAGTTTACTAGGCGTGTTTAAAGATGGGATTATGCTTCCTGATGCGAGTGTTGTGTTTGTAGTTAGTTTACCTGCCGTAGATGTTGCGTTTTTAGTTGGCGACCCAAAG
>JASHSN010000517.1 GCA_030038695.1 Nitrososphaeraceae archaeon | reverse complement strand
GAAGTTGATGAACTCATATATTGAGTTTAACAGAATTCGCTGGTCTATAAATATTCTTTGCAGTAAATAACCAGCGTTAAAAAAGAATAAAAAGTTTTTAGCTCAAAACGCTGCCAAATGGTCAACTAAACGATGAATGTGATGACGCCTTTCTAGGATTGTGGCATAATCATGATGAGTTGTTAAATCTAAGAGCGAAGTCGAAGTAGGATGATTAACGGGATGTGTCATGCTAGATGAGAGGCTCAAAGCAAATCCCCAGTGACAGATCGAGCACACATGTCACATGATCAATGCTCATGATGACCACAGACATCAAATGAACTTTTTTAGTAGATGAACTGATGGAAATTAAAAATATGGCGCGACTTGTGAATTTTGACTCTATATTGAAAGAGAATAGCAATGCCAATACAAACAGCTTGCCGACATTCTGAGTACGAGTCGGTCCGCTAATGATGTGAACACAATTACAGCAGGACTTGATTTCATTACTGTACTCCTCCTCTCTCCTGGCACCCAGTATTGATCGCAAATGGCATTTTGTCGTCGGTCGCCACGTATGAAAACGGATTACACCTGTATGTACTCCTTGGCGATATGAATAATCGGTTGTAGCCTCCGCCTGGGTAATATCTACCACCGCCGTTACCGGCACCGCCTCCGATGATTGTGAGACATTGCAGCATGTGGTCACATATGTCAGACACATAACACTTTTATACTTGACTTATATTAAGAATGGTGACATGTACATAGCGCTCATCCTCATATCTTTAGGGATATTAATGATGATAACTCCTGAGTCATCTCATCTTGTCATGACTGCACTACCAATAGATAGCCCTATGCTACCAAATATTTTGTCTTGCTGATGATATGATAGTATCACAATCTCTATGCTATAATCTAGGGCATGATGATGGACTTGCCAATCCTGGAACAAATTGTCCTAGTACATATATACATGATGACTTGTCCTAGTGGTCATAGCGACAGCTTTTGTGCAGGATGGGCTGCCGGTGTCTTAGACCGCGGTGGATCGAGTTCTAGTACCACCTCCCAGGGCGGTGGTAACAATATTATTCTTGGAGACCAAGGATTGTCGCTTCCCCATGTCTTCTCACCATCACTAGTACCGCCTATAGGCCACTTCTCTACATTCGTGAACAGTGATATGAAATGCAAGGACTTCATTAAAACCTATCTGACTCTGGACCAATTTTCTAGGCAACGGTAACCTCTACCATCTTCCAAAGAAATGATCTAAATCTCTTAGGTAATGCATTTCTCTACGGTATATGTTGTCATGGCCGGTCGCGTGGACGCCAGAATTCGTGCAGGCACGAAACATCTCCCTTACTGTTATAGTGCGCGCTGGTATACACTTTTCAGCGGTACAGGAACCGATAATATTAAAAACGCACATGATGAACGCGTCAATCTCGCGATCATAACAGCAAATAATCACTACGCTGGTTTTGGGCCTGGTACGGCGAATATATTTCGAAATATGATGGGATTACACCAAAGTGACAAGACAAGAAAGAGGAGGCGCGACGCCTGGAAGCTGTGGCTTCCTCTTGTCTTTCAAATCGTTCACTTTACTAATAGTTCTTTCTGCGCCATTTATTAATATCCACCTGACATCATACCGCCTATTACATCAGACTCACCGTAAGGCCCTTTCGTTTGGGCTTTCATCGCTGTTGCATTTGCAAGTACTTTGTCAGGATTATTATGCGCCTCCGGGATTACCGCTACCTGATGTACACTGATCTTACCTTTGGAGGCAGTATGGACTTTATGGTGTGCTGCTACTGTTGTCGATACTTGGGTAGACGCAGTATGGACTTTATGGTGTGCTGCTGCCTGTTGTGAAGCGGGCATCGAAGCTACCGTAATTAACGCTATTACGGTAACCATCGCAAATAATACAAGAGATCTTTGCATTCTCATTTCTACTTACTTTGTTTATAAATGCTTGTAACATATAGTTTCAGTAGAAACATGTGAACTATATGTTACAAGTCTACATTGTAAGATTCATATGAGTAGGTTTTTTTAGTACAATTCCCTAAATGAAGGTCTCGTTAATTTGACACAATTTTTCCCATCTTTGAAGAATTCTCATCTCAGATCCACTTGGAGAAAAGAAATTGTGCGTGGTTTCTATCTACGCTTTTCTTCACGTATTGAATGTATGTCTTACTTGTGGTACACTTATCTAAGTGTAGGCCCATGGCAATTGAGGACCGACTTACAGGCTTTCTCAGAGATGCTCGTGACTAGGAAATGTTTGTCCAAGGGGTAGCTACTGCTCTAGGATCCTCATAGAAATGTAATGCGATACGGATGTGGTATAAACTGGTCTTTCCCAGTAGGCTTAGGCCAATTCCTAGACCAACTCGCCCAACATTATGGTCTCCTCTTCGTTCAGTCGCAACCAATGATAAATATCAATCTGGCAGTCTTAAACGCGCGCTTCATAAGCAATCTGTTAATCCTCTATTCTGCATAATCCAGCATCTTCCAACAATTTCGACTTTCGTTTTTCCACATCTGCAATAATCTGATCTCGCTTTTCAGGATTGCAAACAAAGTCGATCTCGTATTGCCATGTGAGGTAGGACCATAGAGCGTCATAGCATTCTCGCTCATTAAGACAAGTAGTAGAGATAGCATGGTGGATGGCGTCATGCTGTCGTTTTTTCACATCACTTGTCAACCATGATCCACTCTTTAATAGGTAGTTTAGGCACGGTCTAATTTAGCTCCTCCACTATCAAAATGTTAAGGTTTATCCCAATACATGCGGTTACGACTACTGACAGCCATTTAGGTAACCGCTTATTTTTTTAAATAGCTCTATGACGGGTATACTAGCCTGCCAAAAAAAGCAGACTATATACGTAATGATGAATACGGTTGAATTTCGCGTTTTTTAACAAATTCTATACGCCAATTTGTGTCCTTTTTCATAACAGGACATTTTCCCTCGACACGACTGTCTTGTTGTTCTCGCTTCTCCTCGAGTCCATCAAGAAATTTTCTTCGCGTTTCATCTAGATGTGCGCGTTCGTAGAAGTCCTCTAGCGTGTCACCGTCAATATGCTTTTTAACTTTTGCTTGTGGAAATACCAAGATGATGGGTATATACAATCTGGTAGATATGTATTTCATTGATACAGATGTGACTTTTATTCGGTAACATTTTTACACTAACGTGTGACTAAAGTTAGATAACTGTACCACGAGTAGGAGAGACTGAGCTAAAAATAATTGATGTTGTGCGCGCATACACTTAGATAACTGTACCATCATTCATACCTGCCTACTAAGACAGATAAAATCAATCTTGTAAACGAGATCTTATTCAATAACAAATCAAGATGGCTTGACATAAAGGAAAACAAGTCTAAACAGCAACAGCAACCACAGCAGCAGCAACAAACCACCAACGAGTCCAGAGTAGGACCTGCACCGTCTCCATCCCCATTCTGATCTAATATAGCCATATATAATGTGAGGAATTTACATTGACAAAATGTAGTGTACTCCGAAAGAATAAAAACAGAAAGTACACCTGATTTGCAAAGAAACATTGAAATGACATGGATCAAATAAATAATCACCAATCTAGTTTCATAAAGGTTTTAATCCACATCTCATTAACGTACGTCAACCTAGTCAAAAATGTGGGGTGAGAATTGGTGATTGGTCAATCAAGCAGACCGGATAATGCATTGAATCCTTGCCTGCGCCAATTCTATCAACTTTGAGGAATCTTGTTACCTTCGGCTAAATATGTGTCGATTTGCACTGAATCTCGTTTACTTGCTGTAATTACGTATCCTACCAAAATATGCTAAAATCTCCGGACTTACTCCAGGGTTCAAAGTAAAGTTTAGCTGCAGGTAGACTTACTCCCGGGTTTAGTGCTTGTATCTGTGGATCATTCCAATGTGTTATTTTACCCATCAATATGTCGACAAGGACTTGCTGTGTAAATTTCACTGTCTTACTTGGTGGGTCCAGCTCTTGTATGTTATATGCGGTCACTATGCTTTGAGCATACGACTTTTGTGTTGTAGTGACAGGGATTATCATTGCAGATAATACTGTAACTGCAATCAATCCCAATAACTGCTGATTTCTCATTTTCATTTTGGTACTTATAGTACTGCAATAACTAATTAAAAAGGACCGAGACGAATATCAGCTCTGGGATTCACAAATGGAATTCGTCTCCATCTTTATTGGGGAGTATTACATGTGTCCTTCATGCGTATATATGGTATTATGTGTACCATACATACTATATATCTCTATTTATACTATATACATTATCACCTGTGAGGTTTGGCTATCGACATTAATGTTGAGGTTTGTTATATGTCATCAGCTGAAATAAACCGTGGAGCGCTGAGGGAAATATATCCTGCGATAAGTATAGGATACCTTATCAGTCACTATAGATTATTTAGTTAAACGAGCTATGTCGGAATTGGATTAGATGTGCTGCAAATTTATCTCTAATAGTTAGTCAAAATTAGTTATTTATTCTCTGTCAAGACCAACTATATAGTCTTTTTAACCACGACCACTCTCCAGGTTCTAAATAGACGTATATATGCAACGTCGTTGCTGTCTCGTCACTAACTCCATCCACGAACCAATCCTACTGCGAAGCCGGCAGAACCACCAAAAGCCCTTTGCGATATCGCAATTTACAAACATTGTCTTTGGATAGAAATGAAGGTCTATTCTATTGGAACTTATAAGCAAATTGGTATTCTAAGTTAAAGCCAAGGACTTGTAAAAACCAGTCTTTTTTATAACGATTAAACAACAGACTGACAGTATTATCATCGTGACAGAAATAAAAAAGTCATATCATACTTCTATAATCTGATCGTAAACATCATTTTCAGAAATTATCTCTATTGCATAAGACGCATTTACCATATTGGAATGCCCTACCGCACTTAGTACTCCCACATTCATATATAACTCCGCATGTACGACACTGATGAGAACA
>JASHSN010000516.1 GCA_030038695.1 Nitrososphaeraceae archaeon | reverse complement strand
CATGCGTTTATCTGTAAATCCTGTCGAGTCGTGTGATAAGATGATATTAAATGGAAATGAAATTGTAAGAGGGGACGACGAGGTTGCTTACTGGCTTAAAGAAAATCCACACAATGTGAGCGGCATACATATTGCTGTAGCATTAGAACATGGTACGTGTCCAATTTGTCACCGTTCTTTTGGTCATATATTTGATCACTTTAGACTAGTACATTATAACGACAGCAAACATAATGAGTATCTAAATTTGGCTTTTGGTATATTACAGGAGTACATTGTCTTTATTTCAAATGATCGTAGGACAAAGACGAGTCATGATCTTCGTGCCCATGCGGTTTATAGATTAATCAAAGACTTTGACTTGCCCACCAGATTGGTCGCAATGATGTTTCATACTTATTCCAGAATATCTGGTTTATACGCCGAAGCAATGCCTAAACAAGGCTGGATTGTCAAAGTGACTGGAGGTAATTGAGAATGAAATGTGATAAATGCGGTGTTAATATAACCAGAGTCGGAATTGATTGCTTTTGGCATGATATTGGAACTCTATGCGCCAAATGTTATAGTGATTCGGGCATAAAAACAGGAGTAAAGATATGACTGAGAGTTTTGGGGTTGTTAAATATCAATGCGGATGTAAGGATGATTTTGAAGAAAATTTATTTTACCGTTGCTCAAAACACTTGACAGAGGAGGAGATGGGCGATAATTAAAGCAATCATAGCCATAGTCATATTTGTATGCGTTATAGGTCTTGGATCAATGATTTCATTGTCAAATCTCCAACTAGTTCATGCGATTAATCACGAGTATTGTAAGAAGACTATCTACGTCTATATGTTTCCGGTTCAGAGAGAGGTTCTGCTCTGTAAAATCTATCATTAAATAACAGACTTGGTTTCTCTAAATCGTTCAGTCTTTATGCTTTTTATAGACTGGTTTTCATTCTTGTTCTGAACTATATAGACATATATAGGAATACAATAGTTTCTTTTTTACACCAAACTATATAGGAATATAGAGTTTGATGCCATTTCTATCTATAGATTTCAATAAATTCGTCATAATATTGTAAATTACATAATACTTAAATCCTAGAAGATTCTACTATAAGATGGCAAGGAAGAGACATCTATGACAATATTAGATTATAATGTTTACCCAAATACAATCCATGAACAGGATAGAGAAATTATCAGGAATTATTTTTTAAAACTGGGATATGAAGTGTATGATAATGGTCTGGAATCAAGAGGAACACAGAAAGATTGGTTAGCCATTCGGAATTCCGACGATTTGAGGGCGCGTTTCAAACCAGATCTCCTCATTGTAAAAGAATCCAAGTCCTATTTTGTAGAGATAAAGACTTACATGGCTAGTAACATCAATGTCCTCCAATTATTATTTTGTTCAGAATATCCTACCCCGGTAATCTATATGGCGAACCTCCGACAGTTGGGTATACGCGGAGAATTTGCTTCAAATATGATCAAGACTCCTGAAAAATACTTGGACGAACCCATACGATATAATCCACACCGTAAACCACTGAACCAAAATATTCTAGAAAAATTAGCTGCGACATTTGCACCAATGGAGATTGTGGTAGATAATAGTTCACGCGTTGGAGACCCATGCGCTAGATTTGATATCTGCGCACTTAGACCTATGGAAGAAGTTATAAAAGAACTATGAAAATGTAAAGTTGATATAGAACTTTATACTAGAAGATTAAGATAGTGGTCATCAATTTTAGTACTTTATGTCCAACATGGAATAACATACTGAGGAATAAATGGAAGAAGTTAAAAAGAAATGAGAAATTAAAACTATTCGCAGAACTAAGAGGATGGCCTAGTTGTTTGATAGGTGAGATTTATGGTTGGCGGGATCCATATAGTAGGTTTTCTGTGGAGAATGATAAAAAATATTGCTTAACTTGCGAATTTATTTCCTGGCAAATCGCGCATAGTATCATAAACGGGCCTGATTTGATTCTTGATGAAGCATTACTAGACGAAAAAGAAAAAATCTTTGTAAATCATTGGCTTGATGCGCATGTAAAAAAAGTTGTAATGGTACAAGTAAAAACTTGACCGGATAAGTTATATGTCAGTTCAGTTAATATTATTTACCATCAGTCTTAACCATGACTGTACGACAATAGATGTTCTTGCCTGAGCAAGACGAGTTCAAATGAGTGATGTCTTTTCTCGCTCTTGCTCAATATTTTACTGAAAACAGTATGAACTCATATTAGACTTTGAGGATGATTGAACTCCTTATACGGACGTAGAGACTCGGCTTTCATTGCTGATGGATGTATTAGTGAGATATGATCCAGTTTTTCTAAAAAGGAATAAGCCCTCGAGTAGAAACAGAGATGACATCTTTCTGAGTGTTGATTGTAGACATGATCTTTATCAAGTATTTGTTTATCACAGTAGATACATATCGTGGGATGCGCATTCTTGTAATGACGCAAACGTTCTGAGTCGTAATGAAAGGCAGCCTGACAAAGGTTACACCTAATGGTTTTAATCTGATTGTATAGAGATAATTTGACTCTCCATTTGATAGTTGTTTCGCCAATATAAAATTAGTGGCGTGGAAATGGTGACCCAAACCAGCACAACAATGACCAATTTCGGTCAAAGTATTTAAGGTCTGACGCCTATAGATATACTATGACTGCTCAAATCCAACTATGTCCTAGGTGCGATAACGCGGTGAACCACATATTCTGTGAGAATTGTGGACTTTATGATGATTGATTCGTAGTTAACCCACCATGCGTCCTACAGCCATAGTGATACATTTTCCCGGCTTCATAATAATATTCGTCAGCAAGTTTAAAGATTTTTGAACAGATTTCACAAGTGTCCATCTGTCTATTAAGACGTGACATATTTGCAAAAGATATTGACAGACAGCCTTCACATTGGTTTAGTTTTTAATCTTCAACCAATTCTACAAGTCTTAAATTTTTCAATTTCACGCTCAGCGATCAAGAAGACACATCTAGAACTTTGTTTTGGAACTTGAAAATTGAGCTCAAAAACATAAACTAATACCTTAAATATTAAAAGTACTCAAGCGATTGGTATGACTGAAGGAATTACTGGAATTACTATGTCTAGAACAACTGAGAAAATTGGGATTACTTTTCCAATTGCGGTAGTCAGACAGATTGATTCCGAAAGAGGAGATGTGTCAAGAGGCCTATTTATTTTAAGGATTCTAGAGGCATATTCTCAAATAATGTTCTGTTTTGCTTGAACAACTCCATCTCTGTCATTTTGTTTAAGATGGCTCTAACACCTTCTTCACCCGAAGAGTCAATATCCATTGTCTCAATTACTTTCTTTTGTAATCTGTAATCCAGATATCCTCCCTTGAGGAACTTCTCTTTACTCGGACCAGGCCCACCTATCACTAATGCTACGATACCATTCTCCAAGAATTGCTTGTTGGCATGATCTGCAACTCTTTTGTAGAACTCGTGTATAGCAGCCTCACGAAGACGTTCATATCTTCGTGCAGATTGACCACCTTTTCTTGTCTTACCTGGGATACCACTGGTTAACACCTCTAAATCTTGATACACAAGTTCAGATGAACTCATTTCCAAGATATAGCTCTTCCTAAATAAACGCAGTACAATCGGCCAGTTCAAAAAAAGGCCCCTTCATATCATAGTTAACTGCTATTGTCGTTTCTGTTTGTCCTACGTTATAGATGAACATGCCTGAGGTGGTTGGTGGTAAAGTTTGTTGAGTGGTTACAGTTGACTGGATTATTCCAGATATATCTACATTGACTGACACCTGTGAACCACCTTGTGGCCACTGTACAAGAACCAAATGGAACGCAGAGTCCTTAGGTACTCCAGTATCTGTTGTTGTTGAGGAGACGCCATTTGATGTAAATATTGTCCAATTTGATTGATTAGTTGTATATCCTACCAGAATACCAGCATCTGTTACAGGGGAACCAAATGGATTATCACTGTTAATATTTGTTGACGCAGAATTAGTGGAGAATCCTGCGTAAAGTCTGCTGTTGAGGATAGTAGAAAGTCTGACTCTTGTAGCGAATCTTCCAGGAAACGCCGTCTGCGCGTACCCAACCAAAGAGCCTGTGGTAGGGGCTAGGATACCGCCCATAGCACCTCCTGACGCTGCTGTCGTATATCTTTGAAAGAGTCCGTAAGATGGATCCCATGCGTTAGCAAAAGAAGATCCAATATGGGTATTTGCCACCAAACAACCTAACAAACCCTGTGAACCTCCCGATGTTGTTTGAGGATGCGGCAAAAAGTCTCCAAATCTCCTGATAACTGATGCTTGATATATTCCACCTAGTTTGTTTGTCCCAACGCCATCAATCATCTTGTTTGTCACAGTATTGGGAGAAGTAGGTGAGAATCCTACGGGGGTAGAAGCAGTTGATTCGGACGTAGGAACATTAGCCAGACCTGCTTGAAATGCGTTGACGAATTGGTTTGGAGAGGAGGGAATTAGAGTCAATCCAGTTGCGCCAAAATGCTGTATAGCAT
>JASHSN010000515.1 GCA_030038695.1 Nitrososphaeraceae archaeon | reverse complement strand
TACCTGTTGGATGAAAAAGAATATCCACATTCGGATTGGACATTGCCGATGTCAGCCTTTTTGTTTGTTCCTTTCTTGGTAGCGAAAAATATGAGTGAACGGCAGCTCCTACAACATCAAATTCTTTAAGTAAATTATTCTCGAGATCAAGACTGCCGTCCTTGAGTATGTTCACCTCTACTCCTCTGAGAATTGTTATTCCTTCGTCATCCTTCATCTTTCGGTTAGTACTCTCTATTTCCTTTTTTTGTTTCTCAAGTTTTTCCTTGTTTAATCCATGTGCAATTCCTAACGCTTGAGAATGATCTGTGATGGCAATATATTCAAGACCTATTGCTTTTGCAGCTTGCCCCATCTCGATTATGGAATTGTTGCCATCTGTCCAATTGGTATGTACCTGAATATCTCCTTTCAAGCTATTATAATTTATCAGTTTTGGTAGACGACATTCCTTCGCTGCCTCTATCTCACCTTTGTCTTCTCTTAACTCTGGTGGTATCCATGCTAATCCGAGCTTTGAATAGATATCCTCCTCTAACCTCCCAGCAAGCTGATGATCTCTTTTATCGTACAGACCATATTCATTTAGTTTGTATCCCTTATGTAATGCGATTGTCCTAACTATAACATTATGTTGTTTGTTGCCTGTAAAATATTGAAATGCAGCACCAAAACTCTCTTCAGAGACGATTCTTAAATCACAATCAATTCCACTATGTAGTCTTACCATTGATTTTGTAATTCCTTTTGTATGAATATACTCAACTTCGGGCATTGTTGTGAAAAAATCCATCACTTCATCAGGCTGATTGGATACTGCCAGGAAATCTGCATCGCCTATGGATTCCTTCATTCTTCTTGCTGATCCTGCTAGTTCTACTTTCTTTACCGAATCTAGTTTTCTCAAACGATTACAAATGTCTTCTAGTATCTCCAGTATGAAACCAAGGATAAACCTACCACCATGACTTTTCTTGAAGAACTCTATACCATGCAATATCTGTTCTTCGCTTTTTTCGCCAAAACCCGGTAGATCTCTTATTCGGTGTCCCTTAGCTGCTGCTTCAAGTTGTTCTATGTTAGTTATCCCTAGCTCTTCATAGAGCACTTTCATAGTCTTTGCCCCTATTCCTTCTATAGATGCAAGTGTAGCTACATCAACAGGAATTTCCCTCTTTAAGTGTTCATAGCACTGGAGTTTGCCAGTACGTATTAATTCAGACAGTTTCTCTGCTATGCTCTTCCCTATTCCTGGTAATTCCATCAGTGAACTAGTCCCTTCTTTTTTGTAAATTGTTGCAAGATCATCGTTTAGAGATCCGATGAACAAAGCCGCCTTTTCATAGGCTCTAGGTTTGAACTTTTCACCCTTCATCTCTTCAAAAATAGCGATTTCATGAAGGATTTTGGCTATTTCATAGTTGTTCAATCATGATCAATAGTCTAATTTAAGTCTCTTTCGTATTTCAACTTATAATCTGCGAACCGGCGGAGCTAGGAAACGAGATGCCCCGGAATTGAAGTATTAAATTGAATCTCAAAAAGATCATTTAGTTTAGAATCTTATGTAGCAAAACAAGTGAATTCTAGTTCTATAGTTAACTTTGTTGGAAAAGTTGTCGAACAAATGAGGTGGAGCGATATAACCGTGATCGTGCGCCCCTGTGTGGCGAATAATGCATGAAGTGGATGAAGTGGAACATGAATATTATATTTCAAGAATAATAGAAGGTTTCTCCTGCAATATTCTGTATTATTATGAGCATTCTTTTCCTATTACTTTACTACCATTACAGGACAGCTGGCATACGTGACAACACCACTAGCAACGCTTCCAAGTAGCATCCTCTTAAATCCGGACATTCCTCTAGTGCCTATCACAATAAGATCAACCTTCTCACGTTCAGCATAATCTATTATTGCTCCTACTATTGATGTGGTGGTGAGAATGACGTCTGTCTTTAATTGTAGTGATATTTTCTCATCATTTTTGTTGTAAGCTTTTTCTTTGATTATGTCAAACCATGGTTGAAACTCTTGTTTACATTTTTCTAATAGATTCTGTATAGAGCTCGGGCTTACTAAACGTAAGGAGTATGCATATCCTGTTGAAGAATATACAACATGCAAAGCGATCAAAGAGGATGTACCACTATCATCACCTTGTTTTTTTGCAATTGAAATCGCATACTCTGCTGCTTTTATTGATAATTCAGAACCATCCAGTGGTACCAATATCTTTGAAAATTTTGGAACTACCATGGTATTCTTTCCTCACTTTATTTAGGTTATTGAATGTGCAACCTATTAACCCATGCTATTATATAGCAATTCTATTGACATAACTAAATACGTTCTTGAAATTGAGATATAACGCAAAATTCATTATGTAACATCGATTTGAGTTATACTACATTTAACAGGCAAGCTAGAAGTGTCAATTCATCATCAAGGCCTTCAACTATTTGCACATCTTGTTTTAATTCCTACCTTGGGTAGATTTCATCTTTTGGATCCGACACTCTTCTTTACAATGTCGTACTGGTTAAACCAATACCTAGTAGTAAGTTGATCTATGATGAGACACCAGTATATACACTATAAATCGATCCGGTCCTGCTGCTAACATAGCTCCAGACATCTGTGCCAACATTCAAGATTTGAAATGCTAACTTTTGTTTCTCATCCAATGCCTCGTATACTAACTGACCAATAACAACTTGATTGGGTTTTGCAAGTCCCGTCATTTTTACCGCAACATTTACAGTATAACCTATAATGTCATAATGCGGATTTTTTACTATTTGTGCAGTTTGTTTATCATTGTCATTCAACCTATTAATATCCCATCCATACTGCAATATTGCGTTCTGGTCACCAACATCTATCCCTATACGTACACCCATTTCGGGGTAACCATATTGTTCAAGAATCGGATTTATCCCATGCTGGACCACCTTTATCATAGACCTTGCACAATTTATTGCATTTATACACGGCAAATATGGATCATTTACTATATTTACAGGGAAGAAGGCTAAAATCGCATCTCCCATATATTTTAAGACGTATCCCCCGTACGCTTCTATTATCAGAGACATTTCTCTACTAAATGCCTGAATTATCTTTGTAAGTCTGTCTATTGGCAGTGTCATTGATAATTTGGTTGAATCTACTAAATCTATATGCAAAATTACAAGTGTGACTTTAGATCCAGCATACATCTCTAGGATTCCATGTGTCTCTTCCATTGATATGTCAAATGTTAACTCTGATTTCAAAGCTTTCCACATGTTATTCTGTGCCTGTTTGATAGCCATGTCAATGTTAACAACTGCATCTAGGTAAAACAAATCCAAAGAAGAAGCAGCTTTAGGCGTTATAGTCTCTTGTTCTTTCTTAATTTTTTCTATAGTCTTTTCGACTTCTTCTTCTGTAATATCTAGCTGGAAAGAGATTACTTCACTTGGAATTCCTGAATTATACAAATTTGATATAGTCTGAAATTGGTAGGCTTCTGTTGTTGAGTTGTCGTCTGTCTCTTCCCCCATGATTCTACATTGAGGCTCATCCGCATTAATTGTTATGTCGCGTCTTATATTTTCATGGTAGATAAAACTAACTTAATTGTTGCGCTTCAGAGATATCCGAGATGATAATAACATCACGTTAGTGTCAAAAAGTAAATAGTCTAGTGGATAGCAGATACAATAACCCGTGGGTGAAATAATTCTTATGGTTCAAAAGCGAATATCACCATATAATGATCAGAATGAGGTGACGATAACGGTTCTTCTGATCCTATTATTACAGCTATTACTAACTGTTATATGATTATCAAAATCCGACAGAACCTTGGGTTCATTCTACCACTTATTCTACAACTAACTTGGAGACATCAATTTTAGGTTCTGGAAATTTCAATTTCATTCTTTCCAATGTATTGACGATGATTTGGGCGACAGCCCGGCTACGGAACCACTTTAGATTTGAAGGGATAACATACCATGGCGCCCACGGAGTACTACATCTAGTCAATGCTTTTTCATATGATGCCATATACTTATCCCAGTATGTGCTGTCTTGAAGATCACTTTCAGATATCTTCCAATGCTTTAACGGATCTTCGATTCTAGCTTGAAGCCTTTTCTTCTGTTCAGCTTCACTGATATACAAAAAGAATTTTAGTATTGTTACATGATTCTCCGACAAGTATCTCTCAAAATCATTGATTTGCCTATATCGTAAGTATTTCGTTATTAGGGACTAGATTATGAACGGATGGCTCAATGACATCCTCGTAATGAGAGCGATTAAATATGGCAATTTGACCTTTCTGTGGAATCGACATATGAACACGCCAGAGATAATCATGCAACACATCTTCTGACGAGGGAACTTTAAACGATTTTACGTAGCAGCTTTGGGGGTTTAATGCGCCCATCACATGACGAATTGTTCCATCTTTACCTGAAGCATCAACACCTTGAAGTATAATAATAAGCGATTGGCTATTATCCGCAAAGAGTTTGTATTGTAATTCAGACATTCGACTAGAAAGAAGAGCCAACTCGTGGTCTACATTTTCTTTCTTCTCGTCTGCGTCATAGTCGGGACTCCAATCTCCTAAATTCATCGTTGCTATTTTGCCTGGCGTTACGAGCAGTTTTTGTCGCAAATGCATTTTTAATTTAGTCATCAATGGCTTAGATTCGATCTATTTGATAAGTTTTCTACTGACAATCTGTACGTGCCGAGGGGCTCCTCGGTGTATTCCATAATTCCTTTCAATTCATCTTCAGACGCATCTTTTAGAAACTTTATTTACTTCCTCTCTGTTTACCTCCTTTTTCAAAGTTAATACCATATCTGCTCCTCAGTAGGCAATCCATCAGCAAACCCTTTCCATGATTCAATTTCCTTGGTAAGTACGTCCTCATACGGAAAGAGACTCATTACAAAAATGGAACTGGTCTCCCTTTTAAAAAAGAAGGCCACAGTAAGGAAGGGACTCTATCCTCGATACTTGTCATCCTTAATATGGTCCTGAGTAAAATAGCAGCATAAGAAGAAGCCGGAAATGTATGATCCACTTTACTAAGGCCTGAAATACTTGTGGATGCCGCATGCCCAGCACGATTGAACCATAACCTCCGGAGGAATGTCCCCAGACTCCGTGCAGAAATGTTGTAGTTTTTATCAGTAGGAGTATTCAGTACCTTGCTCTCTTCTTATTAGATGCCAAGTCCCACTTTATTCGTGAAGGAGCGATTGCCATTCTGCGGGCACCCGTCCAGCCGGTCCAGGCACGGGTTGGTCTAAGGGATGAGCATGGGGGCCTGGTAGATTAGGCCCGGTTTTAGTGTTCCCTTCCGAGATTAGTAAGAAACCTGATTTATACCTGGAGAACCGTTCTTTTGATTTTGATTTAGGGGGGGTAAATTGTTTTGTTTTAGGTAGGCAAACTGATAAAGCCCATGCTGCATATCATATGGACTCATGGATATCAAACGAATCGGCTCACAGCCTTCTACCAAAGGATCTGCAGAGTATTTCACAGGTACTGTGCGAATTGACCCTCTGTTCCAGGCAAAGGATCAAACGCGAGCTGTTGGCGTCAGTGTCACATTTGAGCCTGGAGCACGTACTGCATGGCATACCCATCCGCTAGGCCAGACCCTG
The DNA here is from genome assembly GCA_030038695.1 of Nitrososphaeraceae archaeon. GTDB lineage: Archaea > Thermoproteota > Nitrososphaeria > Nitrososphaerales > Nitrososphaeraceae > Nitrosopolaris. The sequence goes on along the minus strand of JASHSN010000515.1, from coordinate 1,708 downwards.
ATTGTGGCGGCTGGTTGCGGTCTAGTACAGCGCTGGAGTGGCCATGTAGAGGAAATTCATCCTGGTGACGTGGTCTGGTTCCCCCCTGGTGAGAAGCATTGGCATGGTGCCACGGCGACCACAGCTATGACTCATATCGCCATTCAGGAACAGCTTGACGGCAAGACAGTCGACTGGATGGAAAAGGTCAGTGACGAGCAATACGGGTCAAGGGCTGAACGGGCTCTTGGTAAAGGCTTCGGGACTGATTGGGCTCTTGGTAAGGAGCTTGTCAGTTAATAGAACCTAAAGATGCAACGATACCCCAGACATAGGAAGGCCGTTGATGCGCAGTTTGAGAAAATGCTGCCTTTTACTGACAGGCACGATTTTGAGATGCCAAACGCGGTTTTATTGGAGCTTCCAAACGCAGGGTTTGTAATTGGTTCAAATGATATCCCATAAAGATATGGTTGGTTCATCGACCGTTCCTGTTCTATCAGATAATTGTATATGGAGCTTCTCCCAATTTCGGGATAAGATCCTTATACAATGCGATTGTGTAACCTTGATCTTTTAATTCGTATATCATGTCTATTTGATCTTTTAATGCCTCGTGCGGATCACGGGGATGCATAGCGATTCTGATCATTTCTGTTTGTCTATCTAAAAGTTTGAAACGTCTTCGATCTCTAACAATATTTGGAATATTCTTTTCTGGATGTCCGGTTGAGTCCCAATTTGAAATCTTTGGAACTTTTATTTTCTTAAATGGCTTATGTGAAAGTAGTAAAAATTCCTCTTGCATTTCCACTAGGCCGAATCCTAACTTCTCCAATACCTTAATAGAGCTGTCATTTAGCTTCCAAGCTGGTGGTATAAACACATTTGTTTTTATGCCTATCTCATGAAATATTTCTAGACCGGCACGTATCTCTTCTTCTGCAGCTGCTTTTGTTACATTATGAAAATCAAAGTGTCCGTTTCTATTTTCATAATAAAGGCCATGTAAAACAATTTCACATCTCCTGCACGACTTGATTTTATTTACGAATACTGAGCTTGGAAGATCTTGTTTTTGATTGAAAAATGGGATTAATGCAATATTATATTTAATATCTAATCTCTCAAGCTCATTGATAAAAATTATTTTACGGAGACACTTAGCAAATGACCTACTATGTATGCTATAGTAGCAGCAATCCCACCAAGACCCAAGGTGTTTAGTCCCGATCTCGAAACGGGTTTATCTACAACTTTTCCTTTTATAAGGCCTATTGAAAAAAAGGAGATTGCGGTAAATACTATTGAATAAATGAATGCATATTGTATCAAAACCTTAAGACCTGAAGCATACAAGAACATGAAAGGTATAAGTGGAATTATGCCTATTGCGTTAAATCCCACAAAGGTGGTTATGGCAGTATCTCGTGGTCTTTTTATTCTTATCCTCTATTAGGCCTAGTTCTTCTTTCATCATGGTATCGATCCACACTTTTCTCCTTGATGTGATGACATTTACAATTCTATCAAGTAATTCGTCTTTGAAGCCTTTCTTTGCATAGATATCTCTTATTTCTTGCTTTTCTTGTTCTGCTAGATTTTCAATTTCTCTTTCTTCTTTCCTTCTCTGTTTTTCAATATATTCTATTCTTGTTTTGCCCGCCAGATAATTTCCAATAGCCATAGCAAAGCCGTCAGCAAATAGGTTGGCAAATCCTAAAATCAA
>JASHSN010000514.1 GCA_030038695.1 Nitrososphaeraceae archaeon | reverse complement strand
GGTAAGATATGGGCCAAAAATAATGACCGGGGAAACGTGGTGCTACCTTTTCGTTCAGTTTACCTCTAGCCTTGACTCCTAGAAACATCTGAATCGATACATGACATGCACAACAAAACATCACCCATACCCTCCCGCTGAATAGTGTGTTTGATACATTAAAGAACTATTTGTGTGGATTAAGCAAATTCCCAGAGATTCCTGAGGTTGGCTCAGGACGTTGGAGGGTTATGAGTGCTAAACAATAAGTGATAGCCATTGCAGCCAAGCAGACGACGATAATTGTAGCAATGAAAATAGGGATGTCATCAGTGCCCCGCATGTCTAGATCGCCTTGCTGGAGGTAAGGACGACATTACTGCTAGTAGATGCTGATGGTGGAGGCCCCAGTGCATTAGCCTCGTAATTCCATCCAGCCTTAATGGCGTGAACTTAGTTCATGCCAAATTATTCGTGGTATGACTTCACTTGTTGACACGCAAAGTGTATGTAAACGTTGCAATATAACCGATGCCTGCATGACAAGTTCCTGCGCTACTTGGCACTACGTCGCATTTATTGCTTCCTTCTGCAGGGTTATCAAAATCTAACCTAACATTTGCAGCAACTTTTGGGTTTGCTCCAACATTGTATTGAACCCATCCTTTTTCATCACCTGGTGGCGGATTACCTGAAGTTTCCCAACTCACAGATGTTCCGGAGTCTGTCGGCAGAAGGTCCCATTTTCCCGAATAAAGGTGCTTATTATAAAAAGCAAATTCGCATGGATGGGTTTGTCCTTCAGGGCCACAAGTACCTGTTGCAGTCGCCTTGATAATTGCCAACGCTTTACCAGTTATTGCGGGGACTAGAAACATCATTCCTACAAGTACGAATATGGCTGATAACACTGCTGTTTGTCCCATATAGTCCATTCGTTTAATCTAGTTAATATTCTTTATAGGTGCAGCTAACATCAGAATATGCAGTCGAGTAATATTTTTGGTATGGTTCCATACCATGGTATCCACTCTATGGTATCCATGGAGTATGGTATGGTATGGTACAGTCTCGAGCATCCCTGGATGTCACCGCCCTCTCGTATAGGGACGTATGCTTGATTTCGCAGTATAGAGTAAAGCCGATTGATTTCTTGTTTATTATTTTTAATTCACCAATGATTATAGACGCATCTGATTTTGAGATATTTGTGCCTTCACGAAACTCTTTCAAGATAGAATAAGCAATGATCTCTTCATTTTGTGAATTTATTATCAAGTCTTCAAAATCTTTCTCGTAGCAACACTATATGCTGATCTGATTACTCCATTTCTCAGACATAGTTTGTACTGCATGGATATTGAATATGTTCCTCCCCGGCAACTCAAGAGTGAAAGTTATGTGTAGATTTATTAATGCAAATTGAAGGCGGAGCCTCACCACCACCCCCCCTCTTCCTACAGTTCCTCACTAGATATAAGGTTACAAGAGAACTGCAACAAAAATGGAAGGGCTGCAACCGATAGACATTAGATCCGACAACATTAGAAAACAACCGCCTGTAGACAAGAAATGTCGGACATGTAAAAAGACAAAGCTGCTCCACGAGTTTGACCTTTGCGATAACAAACGGGACACTTCCTGCAAAGACTGTCGTAATAAAGAGATTAACGAGTTGCCAGTATATTATTGCAAGTGTCCCATCCGTCCGAATCAAAAACCAGAACCATGGATAAGGGACATACTAGACATAGATGACGAATCATTGACAGTGCTTATCCATCAAGGCATGTTAAAAATGCTGCAAGGAATGCATGATAAGAGATCCCCTCTTGACGTAGTTGAAGTTCAGGACAAATTCGTTAACACTCTTTTGACACTGGCCGAACACCTGAATCGCTTGAGATATTGTCGCAACAGATTTGTGGGTAGCAGAAAATTCAAAGACGTTTATGATGACCATCCTTGTGAAGGGATAAGGGATTAACCTCATCTCGCATTAGGCACCCTAGATCTGAAAGTAATATTATAGTTAATCAACTTCTTCATAATGAATTGCTTATAAAGCGCACATTATGAAAAGCCCACATTTGTATTTTTAGTACTTTTATTTTCCTATCACTCAACACGCACTCGAAGTACTTTTTATTTTCCCAACAAATTTAGAAATCTTTTGTAAGTGCGGGTTCTCAGAAACTTTAGACTACACTACCCCTAGCTATATCTGTAGCTATGCCAAAGTTGCATCTATCCCATGACAGATCAAGTTACAGCATGATGATAAGGTCATTCCGAACTTTGTTTTGTCGGTTTTTTATTCTTGGTCAGAGATTTATTCTTTTTGGTGTCAGTCTTCCTTTTACTATTGTGATTTTTAGTTTTAGTTTTTGATTCTCTGGATTCGATAATTGTCTTTGCTACAACTCTCAACCGCTCTACGTTTTCAGGATAGTTAGTTTTTCTTAATGGGTCGACGGGTATGCCATGATTCCTTACATTTCTGAGATCACGCAAGCCGACCTCATCCAACTCAGCCTTGGAATAACCTCGTCCGCTTCTAACTATTTCTATGCCTCTTTGCCAATGCTTGATAATCGGTCCATCTACTTGTATTTTCATTCCTTCCTATTTTCATTGAACCAAAGGCTTAGTTAAAATAGTTTTCACTAACTATGGATTAGGACCGTCAACATTTCAGAAATGGCCTTCTGAGTTCAGATGTAAATTTGAGATAGTTTGCTGGTTGGTCCATTAGTTCGAATATGCATCGCAGATATGTGCATTTTGGAGGAGGGGAATCAATGAAAAATTTGGGGGGCAAAGGGTATCATTAAGGATGAGAAACAATCTATCAATATACTACAGCCCAAGACTTGTCCTCATTGCAGAGAACCTAACCGACCGGATGCGTAATTTCGTAATGTCGTTTGAGACTTACCAGAAGGGCATGGAGGAGAGGGAGAAGAAGGATTTAGAGATCCATGAGTTGAAAGAACAGATGAACAAGATACAAGAGGCGTTCAAGCTCTATGCTGCTCATGCCAATGAGTTGACAAAGGAAGTGTTTGAGAAGATAAAACAGCAGGAGAGAAATCAGAAGGAAGAGGGTAGACGTCAAATCATATTTAAGATAATAAAGAAAGCAGGATTAAAGGAAGAATATCTCCAAGCATGAGGTTTTGGAAAGTCTTTAACTGAAAAGGCCCCGAAAGAAAATTGATGAGTTATCGGAACAGCTGAGTAATAACCCTGATACTGACAATGATGAGGTTGATGATTAATTAGCCTCGTGAACAAATGATATCTGCTATATAAGGGCTACTAGATACAAATGAACGCCCATTCACACATTATATCCATTTCTGGGACTTGTCGAAATCTGTCCCGAGGCCCGTAGAAAGTTAGCGAGTGTTGGCAGGATTGGAGGCCATCCGATTATTGGCCTAAGCTAACCTTGATTTGCACCAATATCTAATTTTTGTTTCTCCGGGTATGTAAATAAGCTAATTCCGATCACTATAACATATTCAGATACACCGTTTTTAAAAAAATATTATTTTAAAGCTATGTAGCTCAAATTATTAGATAACATTAGATATATCTAGGCGTTAAATTTATTAAATATGTTGTCGAGAGCAGAATAATGGCTCTCATGATTAGAAGTACAGCTCCTGTGAATTATACACAGGATATGAAAGATGACTTGTTAGTAAGGATAAACCGGGCGCTACCAGATCTTTCGATTACGGGCGGCGAAGAAAAGTCAGAAATAACAGTTGGTAGCACCGATGCCGCCGCGGGGAGGAGAGAGAAGCGATGACGAAGCACAAGACCGGAACACATGAAGAGTGGCTTAGAGCCCGGCTCGGGCTGCTCAAGGAGGAGAAGGAGCTAACGCGGCGCAGCGACGAAGTGGCGCGGCACCGTCAGGAGCTGCCGTGGGTCCGGGTCGACAAGGAGTACGGATTCGAGACCGATGAAGGGACCGGCTTGCTTGCAGATCTCTTCAGAGGGCGTTCACAGATCCTAGTCTACCACTTCATGTTCGGACCCAACTACACGGCTGGGTGTCCGTCCTGCTCGGCAATCGCGGATGGGTTCAGCGGGTCCGTCGTCCACCTGGCGAACCACGATGTCATGCTTTGGGCGGTGTCTCGTGCGCCGCTCGAGAAACTGCAGGCGTACAAGCGGCGAATGGG
>JASHSN010000513.1 GCA_030038695.1 Nitrososphaeraceae archaeon | reverse complement strand
AGAATACTAACCAGCATTGTTGTGTATGCTATTATAGTGTACCAATATATCCGCAATTTCTCTAATAATTTTAGCAGTTGCTGTGAAGCATCCGATATATACTGAGAAAAGTAATATCAGTTTCGAGAAATATGAACCGAACAATGACAGTAGTTGTAGCATTAATTGCTGCAGCAGGTCTGTCAACAATGGTATATTCTGTACCAGAACAACGCGCATTGGCATGGTTTGGCGGCAGCTGTGGCTATGGCTGTGGAGGACCGTTCTTCGTCCATAAACAGATCATACAGACAATCCATCAGGTGAATAATTGTACCGGCAATGGCGAGGACCAAAACCAAAAAGGCAAACAGACAATATGTCTAAATACAGCAGTTAACAATGCCGGACACAGTTTTGGTGCAAACGGTGTAGGAACCCGACCACTAGGGGATGAAGGGCTAATTGCAGTCACTTCCCCCGACTGTATTCCAGGCTCAATATACTATCCAGCTTGTTTAATCATACCACCTTCATTATAGCAGCAATCGTATCGGTAATTACGCTGAAACTAAAGACAAAAACTGAAAGACAAACCTTTCAAACTATTTTTTTAATTGACGTAACCTCTAGACATATCGGAACTACGATGTATTATTAGATTGGCTGCACTTGCGTCAGTCTGCTATAATCCTCTCTAATTGACAAGAATATTCTGATCTTTGGTGAAAATTATGGGTGTGGTATTGTGGCAACGAATATCCCGATCATATGACAAATGTTGTCTATCTGAATAGATCGATAACATATTTCGATCTGGATTCGGACTATGATCAAGTTAAAAACATATTCTATATTTCCATTCAATTCGAAGTAAAACAACGTCTAAACATGGAATCCGATGTTATACGTCCTATAGCGGCAGAAAGAATAGCGATTTGTAACCTGACCTGCGTGCTTGTATTGACATCATCTAACAACACAGAAAAAAGAGAAATTGTTACGAGACTTCCTACGGATATCGATCCTAGACAAACACACATTAGTTTAAGAACCAATCTGAATTTTTACAAACAAATAGATCAAGCAGAACTAGAGAATCTAATGGATTGGCGCAGAGGTGGTGATGTCAGTCTTGAATGGTCGTTTCATGGAGATGGATTAATAGTGATAAATCAGACAAAAAGATATTCGATGATATGTTTTCAATTGCTCACTTGTATAATTCGGCATGCTCTTATGCTGCTAAGCCAATCCGCATACAACCAATTTTTATGTCTATCATATTTCATCATTATAAACAGCTTGTAAGACTGTCTAAGGAAATTGAACAGGTATAAAACAAATAGAAAATAATGGTACTACGTGGGGGACTAGTGCCTAAACAAAGTGATGGTGACGATAAGACTATATGGTGTCGATACTACATCGATGACTTCAATACCGCTAAAGTGAAAATCCTACACATAAGAAGAGGAAAATATAGGATTGTTGATGATAGAGAAGGAGGAAAATTTATCGGTAAAATAATTGATGCTTCGGACGTATCACACTTTGAAATTTAAGTTCTAATCATGTTTGATGTAACCGACGGGCGAATCATTTAATCTTCACCGAGGCCGAATCATGATCGGATTTGTGAGGGTCCGTTCTGGTTCTTTGACAACATTATCCCGAGAATAATGATTTGCTGGAAAGCTGACATACCATATCATGCGTTTTTTTAAGCTATGTCTAGACTAACAGTCTAACAGTTTTGTTGACTTATTAAAAGGAGTAAAGCAGCCTATTAGCCCTATGCATGCCATGTTGCTAAACATACATATTATAATTGCTCATAAATAGTTGAAATGTCAATAAAAGATGTTAAGTGCGAAATATGTAGCACGACATTTGCTGCTCAGCAAGAAAAAGAAGAACATAAAAAATTAGAACACAAGGAACATCGAGAACCTTCGGGTGTCAGTTAGATAGACGTCACATTTTTTCTTTCTACCATCGTCTTGTTTCATATTATTCAATAAGGACTTATCCTACGACAGCAGAAGAATTTCTTCTTCCGATTATTGGGTAAGATCATTTATGCTATTCTCAATGATAGATTTCGCTTCGTCAGATATATTGTATTGTGCCAAGACGTTAGAAGGCTGTCTTATTAACTGATTTCTATATTCTGGATCACTCAATGCTCTAACAAGAATCTCGTTGATTATGACTGCATCGTCTTCCTTTGAGTTCAAATTAGCTTACTTTTGTTGTGGATGCCTAATAATACTTCTGAAAAGATACATATGCTTTCTTTACTAAGATGAAAATGATCCATGAACTTTCATGGTTGGAAAGGAATAAAGAAACCAATCTGCTTATGAAGTCAATGCCACGCACTTCACTTGTGGTCGCCAGTCGTATAGACATGTATTGGGAATTCCTCCTGTTGATGACGATATACTTGTCTGACGAATTCCAAATAATCTATGTTCTTTACATTCTACTTTAGAATTGCACTATCACCGCGTCTTAGCTAGCTTGGGTATGATGTCAGTTTTACTATTGACATTTACTGTATCAACGGTGTATCAGAAAGCATATGCTGCGGGAGACTTTCTAACTTCGGCTTAAGGCTATAAAGACTTCTCCTTACGCAATACTCGATGAACACGACATGATCGAAAGGAAATCGCGTATAGACAGAATTCTCAAGTCACTAGAAAAATACGATAATCTAAACGATAAACTTCAACTGATCGTAGAAAGTGTAGTTAAATATTTTGATACAAAATTTGCAAGAATTTGGCTGGTTGATAAGGGGAGAAAGTATTTGATACTAAAATTTAGTGCTGGCAAATACAAGAATATTCACGGGGAATTTTCTAAAGTTCCAGTAAATTCAGTTAAAATTGGAGCAATCACTAATGATGTCGTAAACGATCCAAGGACAAAACACCCAGAGTGGGCAAGGAAAGAGAACTTGAAATCCTTTGCAGGATATCCACTAATCTACAATCGGAATGCCATAGATGTACTCGCTATGTTTAGTGAAAAGAAACTTAACCTGGTTGATTTTGAAATTCTAGGAATATTCTGTAATCAGATCTCAAAAGAGCTAAAAAGTTTTTTTGATGCACAAGAATTCTTGTCAGTTAAATGACAACCCTTCCGGCTGATCTTCGCGATCTGAAGGCCACTACTGGAAAGTCTAGCAGCAAGGGTAATGAACATTTGTTTCCTTGTTGTATGCACCATTTTATCATTGGGTTCGTCTGATCCATTTTATTTGAGATTTGGTATAGACATTTCAATGATTCTTCTAACAAACATCGAGTTCCTTAAGTAGTTGATTCGAACGCTTTGAGAAGTGCAAATTTAAACCGACTCAGAGCATTACTTGAGCAGTATATTAACAAGCCTAGTCACAACCCTGTCAAAGAAGATAGAGACGCTAATAAAGACACATCGTTGATGACGGTTGGAGATGGGTTCTAAGTTGGCATCGGCACTATATTAAAACACTGGCGAATAGATGGTGGCCAAAAATCTTTGCGTGCTTTCATTTTACTAATTCGCTCCTTTCGTTTTTATCTTTCATTTTTATTCCTACGGTCTGTTTCAGATTTTGCTTAGCTTTCTGCGGTTCAGGTTCATATACATGGAATATGATCATTCCTACTTTAGAATATCAGATATGAGCTAATATTTACTGCGGAAGTAAAAAGGGATAAAAATTTCCTATTCGGAAATGAAACGAGCGAGTGCTGCTGCCCATACTAGTAACTCAAGGTCATTAGCATCTGGCTAAAGGCCCTTACGGTGAGACTGATGTAATAGGCGGTAGGATGTCAGGTGGATATTGATAACATCAGATACAACTACTTCTACAAATGGCCTTCTTTTCTTTCTTTGATTACAAACTTACAGACGGGGTCGCCTTTTGCAGCTCTATGCGTTGTTTCTATATCAGCTCCAAGAAGTTTTTCAAACAATTCTGTTTCAATGGAACATGCTTCCCAATGGTTTTCAGCTATGTGTATAATTGGACAATTGTATTCCAAAAGAACATGTTTTCTGTGATTCTTCGGTTCCCTCTTTGATTCAGCCATATATCCTTCTTCATCTCTTATTTTTGCTAATTCTTTGATCTTTTTATCATAATCCAAGTTCCTAAGACGTTTATAATATTGGTCGAAGAGTTCACTCTGGCGTTCACGTAATACCTTATCAACTGCTGCCTTACCCATATTTCTTTCAATGAAATCAAGAGCATGTGTAGCAATTGCACTATACGATCTCGGGAAAATGGTTTCGCTTTGACTCGTTAGATGATACATCATTCTTGGCCTGCCAACATGTCCCGTGGTCTCTACACTCCCTACCAAACCCCTATCTTGTAAAAGTGCAAGATGTTTATGAACAGCCATTCTAGATATTTTCATAGTTTTAGCTAGTTCTTCCAATCCCGCTTGTTGCATAACCTTAAGATAATATAACAACTTTTTCTTTGGTTCGCTAAATCCGTCGGCAATATTTTCTAAATTTTTCGAAA
>JASHSN010000512.1 GCA_030038695.1 Nitrososphaeraceae archaeon | reverse complement strand
TTGTCAACAGGATTTATGAATGAAGAGGAAGAAACTATTACATGTCCTTTGCACATGTCTTCTTTTAATATGAAAGACGGTGTTCCACAGAATCTTCCTGCAGAAGTGCCCCTGAAAACCTACAAAACCAAAATAGAGAATAACCTTGTATATATCCTTCTGGAATAGCTTATTCGACATGCACGGTTGTTATGTTTGACATATGCAGTATTGAAGAGTGGGACATATCTCAAGATCTTCACGGATCTACCAGACGTATTCAGCTCGAAGCTGCCTAGGTAATAAGTCCCAACTATTAGGAGATGAAAATGAGATGGCATATCATGAGATTTTGAAGGCAATAGCCTTTTCTGAATCACGTTACAATGACAAAAAGAAGAGGATATTATAAAGCATCTTTGATATATTGACAATGGTTGTTACCTAGAACTTAAAAATCTGATCTTATGTTCTTCGCAGCAAAAATGTTCTATCCTCGAAACACCTCTGTTAGAGTCTCCCTCAATATGCGGCCATCCACCATCAAAAAACTTCTTGCCACAATAAGCACAACTTCTCTCCTCAGAAGGTTCTATCGACATTTCTCTATTATTACTGGGAAAATTCTATTAAAACTTGGTGAGCTACCCATCCCTAAAGGATATGGACTTCATGCTTCATCGAAGTAACTTGCTTGGTTTTAGACAGTCTCTCTTCTACAAGTAGAGGTTCTTTCTCTACAAGGGCCCCCTCCGAACCCAGTTTCAAATTCATCAAATGTTAAAACTTGCTAAAATGATAATTTGGGTTGATCGAATCTAGTGGTCGCTTATTTCTAAGGTTCTAACACTCATCCAGCTGATGTATTTGATATATTGAACCAATCTATTGTAGGAAAGGTTATCGATTAAACGTCTCATACGCCTTTTAATATTCTTCTTTCGTATACCTGCAGATTTCTTAAAACTATTACAGCATTTCGAAGTAATTCTTGAATTGGTCATCGATTCTCTTTCACGCACCGTAGTTCACAAAGAATAGTCTAAATATTATTCTTGCAAATATGTAAAATATGGTAGTTCAACAGCTAATATGCGATAAGTGTCAGAAGGTCCTCCTAGAAAAAGATGGAGACGCTTATCTAGAAGAGGGTCGATTTCCCATTTCCAATGAAGAGGCTGCTATGCTGGATAAGGAACACAGAGGTCACGAATGCCATATAGAAGCTGTAACAAAACCGTAAAGTATAGTCATCTGATCCCCATATTTTGTAAAAATATGTAAATTGACTGTAGAATATTACACTTAGTATATTTTTTGATAAGAGGAAGGAAACAAATAAATTTCATACCTATTCTTTCGCGTTTAATGCATAAAAACACGTACTCGAACGTGACGACACTTTCGGCAATTGCAATTTCAGCAATACTCCTTACTTCCTTCACTATGGTAGGGATGCAGTTCTCACAACGTGCATCGGCGCAACAAATGACCTCACCGCCATCTTCTAATAGCTCAAGCGCAGCGGCAGCACCATCTTCTAATAGCTCAAGCTCATCAACCAATGCTACAGCTGAGCCTACTTCTGGCCAGAGCTTCGTATGGCAAGGAACAGCCTCATCTCAACCTGACCCCTTATCGGGTCATGAGAAAGAATACGTAGCGGCGATCCTCAAACCAAGGTCTGACAATGGTGTATATTCAGGTGTACTAACTTATTCTGCAAGCAGAGGTGCAAATGTTGAGATCTGGCACGCTTTCAACCCTGGGAATAAAACTGCAATTCCAACATCATTTGGTGTTATGAAGATTGCTACATACAATAACATGCCTATTGCTTTAACTGACATATCTCCATCTGGGTCTGCGGGTTCAGTCCCATTCTCTGGTAATGCTGTTCTATTGCATGCAAAATCACCATTCACCGTGACATACACTGTAAACGCAGTGGCTCAACCGATCAAAACTGTAAACAACATTCAAAGCCTAGCCCAATCCACCACAAGCAGCTCCAGCAGCACTTCTAGCGGTCCAAGCAGCTCTAAGAGCAGCTCTAAAAGTATTTCGGTCAATCAGTTTGGCGGTCCAAGCGGCACCAACAGCACTTCTAGCGGTCCAAGCAGTTCCAGCAGTAGTTCTGGCGGTATGGGCAGCATGAGCAGCATGCACCACAAACACAAAAAAGGTGGCTCTAGCAGTTCAGGTGGCTCTAGCAGTTCAGGTGGCTCTAGCAGCTCAGGTGGCTCTAGCAGCTCAGGTGGCTCTAGCAGTTCAGGTGGCTCTAGCGGATACTAGAAAATCTTCCTAATTTTTTCTTAATTTTTAATAAAACGTGTCAGTTTTATATCTTCATCTTAGAATATAATAGCTTTTCTTCTCTTGTGATCTTTATAACCCTGTGTGCTGGTATCAGCTGAAAATTTTGAGAGAGTACTAAGAATTCTGGGAGTGATACCTTGACAAATGATTCGAAATCTCGATAGTGGACCCAATAGAGTTTGGGATCGTCAAAATGGATTGCTTTGCTTAATATCTCTTCTAATCTACCCTTCTTCGACATCTTTGTAATAGATCAATCCCCCAGCCTCCACTATCTTTGCTACCAATTTGGAAAATGGTATCATAGCATAAGATTCATTCCTTGTCAAGTTTACAATCTTGTTTTGATTGACATCTATTTCGAGTTCATCCTTATCATGAATTCGTCCAAGAGTTTCTTGTTCGATTTCTATAGGAAGCAGATACCCCCCGTCTATGACATTTCTGTAAAATATTCGAGCAAATGACGGGGCTAAAATCGCTTTGATACCGAGCTGAGAAAGAGAGATAGGTGCATGTTCTCTGCTCGACCCGCAGCCAAAGTTGCTCCCACACACCATAAAATCACCTTGCGAAACTTTCCGTGGAAATTCCGGATCTATGCCCTCCATCGCATGTTTTGCCAATTCTTTCGGATCGTGAATTTTTAGATATGGACCTGGAATGATGACATCAGTATCGATGTTAGCCAAGTCATACTTATGAGCCCTTCCTCTCAGTGATTCCAACTATATGTCCCTCGGGTCTGTTATCTTTCCTTTTAATGCAGAAGCTGCAGCGACCATAGGCGATGCGAGGTAGGTCTGTGACTTCACATGGCCCATTCTTCCTGGAAAGTTTCTATTTGTAGTACTAACGCATATTTCATTTTCAGCTAAGACTCCCATATGAGCACCACAACAAGCGCCACATGTTGGCGGTCCAATAAGGACGCCGGCCTCGACTAACACACTGGCTAACCCAGATCTAACTGCCTTTAGGTAGATAGATTGAGCTGCAGGTACAACTTCCGTTCTGACCTTTACCCTCTTACCCTTAAGTATTCTAGCCACCACTTGCAGATCCTCAAATTTGGCACCTGTGCATGAACCAATGTACACTTTATCTATTTCGATTGTTTCTAGCTCTCGAGCTACGCCAATATTTCCAGGGGAGAACGGTTTGGCGATAGTCGGTTCTAATTTGTCTATCTCATATGTTAACACATCAATAAATTTGGCATCAGGATCCCCCAAGAGTGGAGAAAAAGGAGCTGTAGTTCTTTCCCGTATGTATGACTCTGTCATAGCATCAGGCTCAATTATTCCATTTTTTGCTCCGGCTTCAGTTGTCATGTTAGTGAGAGTGAGACGCTCGTCCATACTCATTTCCTTGACTATATTTCCTGAAAATTGCATCGCCTTGTAGTTTGCTGCATCGGTTCCTATATCGCCTATGATATTCAAGATGATGTCCTTTGCCATCAAGTAATCTGGCTTAGTCCCAGTAATCTCGAAGAGTATAGTCTCCGGTACCTTTAACCAAATCTTGCCATTCATAAGAACATATGCGATATCAGTGTGACCTAGGCCAGCTGCAAATGCCCCTAACGCCCCGGTAGTGTTGGTGTGAGAATCACCTGCTACATATACCTCCCCAGGTAAAACCATTGCCTCTTCATGAGACAATGTGTGACATATTCCGTATTGACCAAGTCCATACTTAAAATGCTGTTTAATGCCAAATTTCTTTGTCCATTCGGATAGAGTCATTATGTTCTCAGCTGAAACTTTGTCAGCTGCAGGAACGAAATGATCCTCAGCTATCCAGACCCTGTCAGGATCCCAAACATGATTCAGTCTTTTACCCTTTTTTTCCCACTCACTTAGCACCTTAATAACACCTGGACCGGAGACATCATGCATCATTACTTTATCTACTCTTACAAAGCCAACATCTCCGGCCTGAATTTTCATCTTACCGCTAGCCCGCGCAAGTATTTTCTCAGTAATTGTCATTGACAAAGTGCTTCACCAAGCAGTAGATCCGGAACTACTGACGGATTAAAACCTTCTGCAAAGAGAAAGCAAAAAAGGAAGAAAGCTATTCTGATTTTATTTGGAAATATTACCAATCAGGATACCGGTAAAGACTGGCAAATTTGATCTATACAAAAGTTTCAGAACCTCGGGTTTTGAATTCGAAGAAAATGACATTCTCGTAGTTTCAAGCAAATATATTTCCATGAGCGAAGGCTCCTTGTTAAAGATAAACAGAATAAAGTCCAGTGAGAAAGCTAAAACCCTTGCCGCTGCATATTACATAAATGAAAAAATCGTCGAGATTATATTAAGAGAAGCCGATTATATATTCAAGGGAGTGCCAGGTTTTTTGCTGTCAATTAAGGATGACATATTGGCTCCCAATGCAGGCATCGACAGATCTAATGTACCGTCCGGATACGTTGTATTATATCCACGTCTTCCATTCAAAACAGCTGATGGCTTGAGAAGGCGATTCCTCATTGACATGAGTCTTAACGTCGGGATCGTTATAGCAGACAGTCGTTTGATGCCCGGACGAATTGGCACCATCGGAGTAGCTATTGCCAATGCAGGGTTCGAACCTACTGAAGATGAGCGGGGAAAGATAGACCTATTTGGACGAGTCCTTAGAGTTAGTTTTAGGGCCATCGCTGACACTCTAGCTACAATGGCCGTCGCAGTTATGGGTGAGGGAAATGAATCGATACCTGCAGCTGTTATACGAGGAGTAAATGTTACGCGTACAGATAGG
>JASHSN010000511.1 GCA_030038695.1 Nitrososphaeraceae archaeon | reverse complement strand
TGGAAGTCGCAAGGAGATATTCGAGATGTGATTTCTGTTTCCAAGTTAGTGAAGAAAGATGACGGACCAGAGGAGATCGCCGAGATTATCAACACTTTGGCCAAATATGGAGAGTAAGGAATGATGTTAACACCGTTAGACTTTGAAAATGCAATTCTAGATCTGTTTGAGAATAATAAAATCACCACCGAGGGCGCTAAGATTGTGTTATGGACTTTGTTGGCCGCCATCTATGAAGATGAGCTGATCGAAGAGCCGCATCGCCGAGAGACTATTATTTCGAACATCGAGAGGCAGAAGGAACAGCTTCTTGTTAATATTTTGGGTGATAAATGAGATGATAGAAGAGAAATGATGATAGATACTAAAACTGAAACCGATAAGACTGGAACGGCAATTACAAGTGAGGAAGCGGCCTTCTATCTCAGGGATAATAATATACCAGTCGAACAAAGAATTGCACGATGGATTTATCATTTACAATGCCCGGCGGCTGGCTGTAATTTTGATCTCTGGCGTTTTAACAAAATTAGATGTGTATAAAACAAGTTTGTGACTACTGTCAACGGGCGAGCGAGCGCCACTTTGTTCATCTAGTCTAATCATCTATAACACGACAGATGAGGAGGAGGAGAAGCAGCTGGCAATGTTTTTGATATAAAAAGCCTGTGACTGTCTATAGGATTTGTATGAAAATTCGACTGAATCTAGTTTTCATATGTATTATGCTGATATTATTTTAGGATATTGCGAGACAATCACATGTCCTACTAAGTTCTGTAGTAATGGGCATCTCTTTCAAGAAGATTATCAAACTACCAGCAGTCGTGATCTTTATCCAGCGACTTTCTTTTTTGCCATTATCAATACTCGGGACCCTATTTCTATGTCAGATGAAAAATTACATGTTAATATACACTTTTCGTTACTGTTGATTAGAAACCAAAAAGAAAAGAGAGATTATTCGCGTTCTAGCTCTAGTTTCTTGCAGACCTTACTATCCTCCCATCCGTAATCTCGTCTATTATCACATATTGAGTCATCAACGTCATAATGCCGATATTTTTCCACCTCTTTTTCTGTTCTGTTAGATGAACTTTGCAACGTAACTGCAACGTAACTGCAACGTAATTTCATCTATCTAGAATAAGAATCCGTGTCTCGAAGGTAATACATGACGTGAAACAAAACAAACTGACTCGCTTGTTCTCGCAACGTAAGGAGAACAATACAAAAAGCAGATGTGCAAAAACGGGCATTTCTTGAGTCCTGATGGATCACGATATGCTACGAGTCATACTGGTCACCAAAGGTCACGAACTGCAATGAAGGGGTTCGCGAAAGCGAAGGAGGATAATGGTATGATGAACATAAAAGACGTATTGTCACCAGGTGAGAAAGTGCTTTTTGGAACACAACAGCACAGATTCGTACCAGGTGGAAAAGAGACCAGTCCAGGCCAGATCTTTGTGACTACAGAACGCGTCATAATAGAGACATCAAAGTGGCTTGGCCTGAAGAAAGAGTATCAGGATCTGCACTACAGCGATATCATGAATGTTGTATTGAAGAAGAATATCTGGAGTAGCGACATCATCATCAACAGCAGATTCCAAGGCCAGATTGAACAGATTGTAAACGAAGGCATCCGTAGCTACAGGTTTGGATATGGTGGACCGCACTACGACTACGATGGAAGGGTGAGTACTAGTGGGTCACCAAGAACGGAAGAAGGTGGACTGATGAGATGGAGAAAATAACTTTTGTCAGTCTCGAAGATGAGTAAGGGAAGGATTGTTATTGCTACCCTAATTTCCACATCCTCCACCACCACCACCCCCGCTTCCACAATTAGGGTTATTCGAATTGTTACAGCCACCGTATCCACCATCTGCCTGTGCATATTGTGTTTCAACTACTGGTATTTCCACTATCACTGCCATTGCGACCATTACCGCTGCTATGAATAATACTCTATTCATATTCATTTGAATGGACTTGTGTTACAGTGTTTTTATACTTTACGTTAACCATCACAGAATAAGATAATCTGTTCACCAAATCAAGTCATAATATATAGTGGTTGTCAAAAGTACTCAAAAACTATATGGTTTTGGCAGGAATATTGAAAATATTATGACTGTTAAAACATTCATCGCACCCCATGCAAATACGACAAGACAATATTAGGGCCTCTAAATGAACGCGTATGTGCATAACTTAATGTGAGGTAGAGTTGTGTGTAACGTGTGCTAGTTTAGCTTGTGCTATTTGTTTTAGAACTAATGCATTATTATATTTGGGATCTATAGCTAAGGCTTTATCAAGATACGTTATAGCTCCAGTATAATTCCCCAAACCATTAAGAGCCCATCCTTTATTCTTTAATACGGATTTATCATGAGGATCTTTAACTAAGGCTTGATCAAGATACGTTATAGCTCCAGTATAATTTCCCAAACCATTAAGAGCCCATCCTTTATTGTTTAACGCAATTTTATCATTATGACCTATAGCTAAGGCTTTATCAAGATACGTTATAGCTTCCTTATAATTTCCCAAATGATCAAGAGCATTGCCTCTATCTCTCAATGCGCCTTCATTACTAGGATCTATAGCTAAGGCTTGATCTAAATATCGTATTGCTCCTGTATAATTACCCAGGCTATTAAGAGCATTACCTTTATCATATAAT
>JASHSN010000510.1 GCA_030038695.1 Nitrososphaeraceae archaeon | reverse complement strand
GGCCCATATCCCCCTTTTGGTCTTGCAACAATAACAGTTTTGAATATAGCGGCATTTTTGATGTTAGTGGGAATATACAATTCAGCGGTACTTGTTTCAGCTAATAATGACTTACGTCAATCTATATACAAGTATGCATCAGGATTAAAACTGTTGGGCCAAATATGACGAGCAGAGGTGGAAATTGAATTGCAGAGGGCCGTGACGAAGATTACTGATGAAAAAAAACATCTTATTACAAAGACAGAAGAAGAACCTATCGAATTGGACGGAATGGAATTAAAGAAATATCTAGAGTTTGTAGTACGCGAAGTAAAAAAGGAGAATAAACAATAGGGTACAGATGACATTTGAACTGCGCAGGACACCATCCCATGGAATGAGCTCGCGCCACCTCCTTTCAGATTTGATGACTTCATTTCCGCTGCCGATACCAACCGTGGAGGAAGAGCTTGTAAGTTCAGGGACAGCCCTAATTCCTTCTGTAGTGTTGTAGACAGCATGTCCTACCTGACGACTAATTCCTATAATACTTCGTATCCCACCAACACAGTTGGTGGTAGACAGTATTCCTGCCTTCGGCTCCTTCCTGCGCTACTGCCTGTTGAAAAGTTGAACTGATCGTCGTCGTTAGTATTGTCAGCCACTTGAGTCAAATCAACACCCGTTTTTATCACCCTAAGTTAACACTTTGCCACTACCCTAAGTTAACAGATGATCACCCTAAGTTACCACCCTGTCCAAATCACCCGAAGAATTACCGGAGTCCAAAGCTGCATTTAGTTAACTTAGAAGAATAGATCGTTCAATTTGGATCCATGTGAAAAATTATGTCTATACCTATTCTTTCAGGATACTCAACTATTAAACGACAGACATTGATTAATGTTTCAAACTTAGACCTGCTTGTTGCATGCAATATTTCACAGTTTTTTGCTAGAGTAATCATTCGGATTGGGATTCCAATCGAATTCATGTTCCACAATTGCCTCTCCCGGAAGGCATACTCATTTCATTTTCAGTAGTCTAAAAGACATCACGAAAACTGCAAATATCACACCGGCGCTAATTAGAAAAGTAGCTCCTCCAATTGAATTATACAAAAATCCGCCGAAAATTAGGCCAAAGATGCTAGCCAAGGCTCCAAAACTACCAGCAAAACCTTGTACTGCTCCTTGGAGTTTCGATCCTGCACGTCTTGATAATATAGACATGAAAGACGGCCACATAAGGCCATTACCAAGTGCAAATAATATTACGGCCCCAAACACAGAGACAAGATTATTTGATGCAAATAAGACAAAGTTTGTACCTAAAATAACGCTACCAATGATGACTAATTTTTCTTCTGAGAATTTTTTTAATGCTTTACGCAAGACAGGACCTTGGACAAAAACCATTATTCCGCTTAATACTGCATAAAATATTCCCAACTGGGTGACGGACCATTTTAAATCCTTAGCTGCATGGGTGGGGAAGGCAGCATAGTAGATATTAAATCCAAGAAATATCAAAAAATACAATACAAGTAAAAAGGTGATATATTTTAGTTTGAAAACATATTGCAATCTAGGTTTTTCTGTATCTGTAGTAGAATAGCATTCTTTGCACTCCTGTGAGAAAACTTTTCTGATGGTTCCTTCTTCTGGCACTAATATCTCCTCTGTCTTTGGCTTGGATTCTTTTAACAGAAAGGCTATTACAGATATGGTGATCAAAGATAAGATTAACGCTGCTAAAACTGGCAATATTGCTCCATATATCGTGCCCCCTAAAATTCCAGCTAGTGCAGGACCAAGAATAAATCCAAGGTTGGAAGACATAGCCATTTTTCCAAAGTTTTTACTCCTAGTTGTATCTGACGAAAGATCTGCAAGATAGGCATTGGCTATAGAGATATTCCCACCAGTAATACCATCAATAGCTCTGGCAATGAATAAGATAAGCAATGGGACAACTACGACAAACGTTCCAACGAATGCAATATGTATGCTAAAAGACTTTTCAGTCGGCAAAAATAGTGCAAAAAGGAATAGTATCCAACCAGCTGATGTTCCTACATTACTCAATAGAAGAACTTTTTTCCGACCATAAATATCAGACCATTTTCCTAATATGGGGGATCCAATAAGTTGAAAAGCGGGATAAGTAGCAGCGAGTAGACCATAAACTATAGCACCGCCTCCAAATTTCATGACTAAAAAAACTAGGAAGGGCAAAACAATACTAAACCCAAGAGTACCTACAAAATTAACCAATAATATCGGAAAGAGTGAGGGCTGTTTTACTAGGCTTGCCATAACTTAGATAACCGTAGCATTCCATTTAAAAATTGGGAATTGATTTGCTGCTCATAACGATTCCGAGTCTATCAGACGCAAAATGCTGTGAGCTGCCAGTACCATTGGAGGACAGGCAAATTGAGCCTTCTCAATCAGTCCGACTAAGATGTCAACCGAGTTGCTGTCCTGTCTGCCGAGCAGAGGGCGATGAGTTCTCCACAGATTTGCTGCAGCATCCATCACGTATGAAGAACCAACTAATTGTGTGAATAAAACAGATTCAGACGAGCCATTTAAAGTTAAAAAAGGTGTCGGGTATGACCTTGGATTGCAAAGCGTGGAAAAAAGGTTGGCCGAAAAGATATCTGAGATAAATTTACGATTTGAAGAAGGGCTTAAGACAATATAAGAAGATTAACTCTAGGCACGAATAATACAACCAACCAACTTCAAACCCATTGACATTGGTACTACTTAATCCTGGGTCTCGCAACTCCTAACCTCAATTCTATCACCTTCTTTGTCATATACATAGGT
>JASHSN010000509.1 GCA_030038695.1 Nitrososphaeraceae archaeon | reverse complement strand
GTATAGCAGCCTTGGTTGCGCTGTAAACAGTGGACCCCTCGAAGCCTTTGGATCCTGCGACCGAAGATGTTAAAATGATAGAACCGCCATCCTGAAACAACGGAAGTGCTTTCTGTACCGTGAATAGAACCCCTTTAACGTTGATGCTGAATATTTTATCAAAATGGGTTTCGGTAATTGATCCTAATGGTACTAATTCAAAAATGCCGGCATTGGCAAAGAGGACATCGATTCGGCCTTTCTGCTGCTTGACCGTATCATACAATCTATCAAGATCTGCTACATTAGAGACGTCACCCTGAACACCAATGACGTTTTTGCCAATTTCCTTTACTGCCTTATCGACTTCGCTTTGGCTTCGACCGACGATAAAAACGTACGCACCTTCTTGGACAAACCGTTGCGCCGTAGCAAGGCCTATACCGCTGCTTCCTCCCGTGATCACTGCAATTTTTCCTTCGAGCCGTTTTGTGATTAGTTCAGCTTGAGTCATATAAGACTAATAAATTAGTAATTATTTAAAATCAGTGCTATGGTCTGACTTAGTTAGTAGCATTGATAATATCGGATATCGGTTTCATCATCACGGACTGCTGCCACCAACGAAATGGATGTATTAATACTTCTGTGAAGGATTAAATCAAGGCCTATGAATATTAAATACATGAAGGCCGATTTTCCGGAAATATGAGAAGTACCCGTCAGGACTAGAGTAATTTGTCGATCTGTTAACTGCAAGTATTGGTCTACAGATATGGTGAAGGGAATTCCCCCGGGGTGCGAAAATACCCATCAGGACTTTAAATTAAAATGTGGACCTTTTGTACGATTGCTCAAAAATTCTATCTTACAATTCTATTTCAGATTATGTGTCAAAATCTGGTTATGTCTCAAAACTATCTCAGCCCATTCCATACTCATAATCCCATCCCATAATCAGTTTCTTCATACTCATAAATCTTGGATTGTCTAACGTCACACTTCGAAAGTTTATTTTCTTTTGTTGATCCGCATTTTGAGTATCTCATAGCATATGCCAGTAGATTATGTTTTGCACATGACATAATATAATTAATCTGTAAATCAAAAATGAAGGAAGGGCGTGGTCACCGACAGATAGACAGATTTGAGATAGAATATATGATCATGGCTCAATTTTGTTTGCTATCGGTATTGTGCTATTGAGCGCTTTGCGAGTTTGCCCAACCTTCGACTAATAGTCGTAGAATATGGGGGGAAAGAATTTGAGTTGTTACTGTCTAATAATAAATCTCAGATAATTTTTCATGACTTGGCAACTTCATAAATCTGAATAGATGTTTCAGGTAGTGTACATTTCCTATATGTTATTTTTTTCAAAGAACTCTGCAATATGGTTTTCCATTGTCAACTAAATCCGTCCACTTATCTTCTGATCAGGCTTTCTTCATTTCGATAACTGTTTTTATCTCCTCACAATTATAATCTGAAAGTCGTACCGACCCGGTTGATAAGACATGTATACATCTATCGGGCATACAAATTTTTTTTAATTTTCTCCGGGAGTAAGCATAGTATTTCTTACATATGTTAATACATTCTAGACTGAATCTGATTTTTGTCTAGCGTGGTAATTGTTGATATGTTGAATTTCATCTTCTCTACCTCGTATAGTTGGCGCATAAATCCCCAATTGATGACACCAAATACAAACCTGTGCTTTAATTACATGTTGTAATTGATGAAAGTCGGTTAGTCTGTGCGTGTTATAGGCTATACATCTGAACGATAATTCTCTGTTCTATCTGCCATCTTACCATAGCTGCGTAACTACCTTATTCCTCCAATATTTATTATCTATAAGAAATAATTAAACTATCTAGGAATGAAGGAACACGATATAACCTGAATATGACAAGATATCTCCTTGCAAGTATTAGTTAGAGAACTTATGCTAATTGTGATAGGGTCATAGTCATTAATCCAATCTCGATCAGGCTCGATCTGCGTCCTATTCCTGGAGTATTTGATGAACGAATGAGATCGCGATTGATCCTTCGCCTACCGCCGACGCAACACGCTTGATGCTGCCGGCACGCACGTCGCCCACCGCGAAAACACCCGGTAAACTCGTTTCGAGCAAGTATGGTGGACGGCGTGCAGCGTAGAGATTTTCTGCCGGCAGATCGGGACCTGTCTTTATGAAGCCTCTACTATCTAGCGCTATGCAGCCATCAAGCCAACTGGTATTTGGAGTGGCCCCGGTCATGATGAATACGTGCCTGATCTTGTGTTCCTCAGTTTGACCAGTTCGATTGTTTTGCCAACGAACGGATTCTAGGTGATCGACTCCGTCTAGAGCCACGATCTCTGTGTGCGTACGAAGTACGATATTAGGACTCTCTTCAATCCTACGAATCAGGTAACGCGACATGCTCTCAGCCAAACCGCCAGACCTGACTAGCATATGAACACGCTTTGTCATCTGCGCTAGAAAGACGGCAGCCTGTCCAGCTGAGTTCCCTCCGCCAACTACAATCACTTCCTCTTCTCTCCCACATAACTGCGCTTCAACAAACGTCGCACCATAGTAGATACCGGCGCCTTCAAAGCGCGACAGGTTTTCCAATGGTAACTTTCGATATTGAGCACCGGTGGCAATCACGATAGTACGTGCAAAAATTCTAGCTCCATTCTCAACTTCCACGATGTACGGTTTGCGGTCACAGACGAGTCGCCTGCCCCCAGCGATGAGCATTTCCGCGCCGAACTTCAGGGCTTGGTTGTACGCGCGAGCTGCGAGCTCCTGACCCGAGATACCGTTGGGAAATCCCAAGTAATTTTCAATTCTTGAGCTTGAACCAGCCTGGCCGCCAGGCGAACTTGTTTCTAGCACAAGAACGTCAAGTCCTTCTGAAGCACCGTATACGGCAGCAGCCAGCCCAGAGGGACCGGCACCGATGACAACAAGATCACGCACCTTGGTTTGGTCAACAGACTCGTTAAAGCCAAGACAGTCTGTGATTTCCTGGTTACTGGGATTCCGAAGTACAACCTGGCCTCGACAAATCGTCACGGGTATCTCGCTTGCGGCGATATGGAAACTATCCAGCAGGTTCTGTACGTCAGAGTCTCGTTCGAGGTCTATGTAGGAGTAGGGGTGTCCGTTGCGCATCAGGAACTCTTTGATCCGAAGCGTACCGGCGGAATGCGTTGACCCGATGAGCACAACATTTCCCACGCCAGCCGCCACCCACTCAACCCTGCGTAAAATGAAAGCCCGCATCAGGATCTCGCCGAGCTCAGCATCGGTCTGCACCAAAGCCAGCATGTGTTGCCGATCCAGTTGGATCACCTTACCCTGCTTAGTGGCACGCATGCGGAAGAGAGTCCGCCGGCCGGATAGCGTGCCGACTTCGCCTGTGAACTGACCAGGGCCTTGGACGGTGACAAGGGTCTCAATGGCGTCCAAAGGCCGCACAACCTCGAGCTCGCCGGAGACCACCACAAAGAACGGTACGGCGCTATCTCCCTGGTCGTAGAGCACTTCGCCACGCTGGATCACACGCAGGTTCCCTCGCGATGCAATGCGACGAATCTGCGCTGGCGTTAACTTCGGAAATATCCGCTCAACAGGAGAGATCGTTAGCGGAAGTCCCCTGGGTGTATCGCTCATGAGTGGTCGTTGCCCACTCAGAGCATATAAGAGATGTACTCTAAGCACGTTTGGTCTCAGCCCAGGATTTTAGGTCAATTGCCATGTGAAGGAATATCGAAGAAGACGCCGACATTGCGTTCGGATGCCTCAAAGGTGAGCTTAAGGCCTATGATATCTCGGTAAAAGTAAATAGACCGTTGTAGATCGCTCACGGTCAGATGTGTTTCGAAGAGCCGTCACACAGAGACATGGTCATTCATTACTGCCGTTGCGTTCGTGATTTATTTAAGAATGCACCTACAATAAATTTTGAAAGCCGTCGGAAAATCGTTGACTAAAAGTAATTGGAATTTTGTTCTAAACCATGCCCAACAAATCTTGAAAACTTGCGATATATGACAACCTAAAGTAATAAGAAATGGACGCATATTTAGAAGAACAACTTTACGACATTCTTATTTACTGCATACAAAATCCAAATGGTTCAGATTTTGGAACAAAAAAGAAGAGATTACCAGTGGGTTGTACGCAGACGGAGGGCCCGATGTAATGGAGAATATGTTTTATTCAATTGAATCTAGAATAAAAGATGATCGGTAAGGATGCCCAATCATATCGTGCTTGGTGAAATAATGTAAGCAAAGAATGGAGGTATTAACAATCTTGTTGTGGTTCAAGGATTTCAAACGTTACCGTGTAGCGGGCGTGCAATATCACAAACCCTCGCCCCGTTAGCCTAGACGCATGGGGAGTGGTTGATATTTGCTCTACAGTTCTTGTTCCTCGATTGTAGGTCTAAGTGATTCCTTCAAAAAATCCGTACCTACACGTAGTGATTGAATGCTATTTCTGCTTTCCATAGAAATGATAAAGATCTCAATACTTACCTAGATTAATGATCGAATCGTGATATCATACCATAAGTTATTATTGGAGGGTGAGTTAGGGAATAGAGGAGTAGTACTATAATGCATGCTGCAGTCGTTCCAGCAATTCAAAGTAAATGGGAAGTTAAAGATGTTCCAACGCCACATCCAGCCACTAATCAGGTTCTAATAAAAATACATGCGAGTGGTTTGTGCTATACTGATGTTCATATTACGGAAGGTGTTCAGCCTAGTTCGGCTTTTCCTCGTACGATAGGTCATGAACCAGCAGGTGAAATCGTGGAATTGGGAAGTGGTGTGACTAGTCGTAAGATCGGAGACAGAGTAGGAGTACCTTGGGT
>JASHSN010000508.1 GCA_030038695.1 Nitrososphaeraceae archaeon | reverse complement strand
ACTTGAAAGTAAGCAGGTCGAAGATATTAGACGAAGATATTCTAGGTTGAGGTCTGATCTACAAGATACGGGAACCAGGTCTGCTAAGCGCAAATTGAAAAAGTTTGGAATTTTTGGAACGGCAGCATTAAGTCTGTCATTACAATTAACCAGAGTTCCAGACAGGGTCTCTACCAGAAAGATGTTTTAGTCGGAGTCGTCCTAGTGTGCTAGTTTGGGCTGCAAACAACAGAATGGCTACTAGCTCCCCACGCCGTATTTCCATCATTGCTAACTTTACTGATAAGTCGAAGTTATGGGTTCCCCGGAAATCAAGGGATTAACCAACTAATTTGTGCTTGTGCAGATCAAGCTCAAATTCGTCTATTTTTTCATGTATAAATCCATCCTGATGACGTGCTCCTGCCGAAAAGAATTTGCCCTGCATCTTATCTACGGTTATCTCAAGTCGCATGAAACCGTATCTGTCATCGCAATAACTTTCCAATGTGACATCATCCCTGTCAGGTAATTTGAAAGGTATCTTTATAATCACGTTATCATTTTTTTGCATCTTATGAAGTTTGTGACCCCCACTTCCAACTACAAGGTAGGGGATCTCATGACCATCTAGTTCGCGCGTAAACCTCTGATAATTATGCACATGACCGGAAAAGATAGCATCTGGCAAACGATGAGATTGTGCAAATGCTTTATCGAGCACATTTAACATAACATCAGAACCAGAGTGCTCGTCATCGGCACTAAATGTTGTATGATGAACTGCAATGATCAAAGCCTTATCTTTTGGCGCGTTGGCAAGCTCTTGTTTGAACCAATCAAGCTGGTCTTGTTTTATTACGCCGCCATCTGGCACGTTTGAGTAAAGCCCTATAATTGTAACAAATGGAGCTTCAAGCGTCCAATATACATTTGGCTGTATCATTGGCCATCGATTGATATCACCGGCATCTACTGTCACTTCCTGTTCTTTGGCACAGAAATTGGTGACAAACGCCGCCAAAGATTTCTCGTTAGAACCAAGCTTACAATCGCCGTCCTTGTTGCCTGGGATTGCAAAAATAGGTGCTGGATAGTGGGCATAAGGCTCATAAAACTCGGAATAATAATCATCAGCTTTCCCAAAATTATAGATGACATCCCCGACATGGAACAAAAAGGAAATATCATGTTTACCGAAATCATATTCCATGGCATTCTCTACCATGTGTGTTGTGTCAAGTGTCTTAGTGCTGCCTGTGTCGCCAAGAATATGAAATGATATTTCTCCAGATTTTACTATCTTATCAACCGGAATTATCCGACTGAGATTTAAATGATATGGAGGAGGTCCAATAGGTTTTGGTAAATCATAAAACTTTTCGTTTTTGTTTGGCGTTGGCTTGACAACAGCCTTAATTTTGTCTTTTCCTAATCGGGGCACGAACAAGGCCATATCAGTCTTCATCAGATCGCCCTAGTAAAAGCCTATAGCTTGTTGAAAGGCTTACTGAAACATTTTAAGAGATATGAACGATAACAAAGTACGCTCGCTGGGATAGGCTTTTCGAGGGTACGTGTCTATCTTTCCAAACCTTTCTCCAGAATTTTTCTTTCATCAGCCGCCGACTGGTGTGCTTTGGTGGAAGAGGAATGGATTTCTTCTTCTGAAATGAACATGATGACATTATCATGATATAACGCGGCGCATAATTAAAAGGACTTTCATGTCTATATTAGGCAGCTCAACAAATATAGAGAACATCTGTAAGGATATATGACATGTCAGTCCCTACTTCTATTCCAGTTGACAAAAAATGTCGCTCCTGTAGAGAAGTCAAGTTGTTAACAGAATATGACTTTAGTAAAAAATCTAAAGACGGACGTCAGCAGGTCTGTAAGATGTGTAAAGAACGTAAGGCACATAAGATATGTACTTGTCCTTGCGATAACTGCAAAGATGAAAAGTTATTGAATGCTACTTATTCTTTAATAGAGTTGGTCCTAACTCGTATAGACGAAGGTCTTGTTGTTTCAAACGACTTTCGTGAATTGGTTATGATGTTAGCTACAACGCTATTGGACCAGAAAGATGAGAAAAATAATGATAACAATCCTTAACCGTCCGAGAATTCCGACAATTTTAATCTTAGTTTACCTGTGGTCCAAATGTGGCGCATAGATACAAACTGTTTACTCGCCTTAGTCATTATTGATTAACGATATGCAATATTAGGTGTCCAGACTTTGGAACGGCAGGAGGTTCTATGGTTGCTATTGCATTCGTGAGCCTGAGGATAGAAACGTGCGATCAGCCTCAGGGGAAAGACAATAACATCCTATATCATGAAAAAATTACGTTCTTGTAAAGGTTTGGGTCTCTTCTACCTCAAACACAACCTTCACTTGAAGTGACTAGGTGCGACCGTTCTACCAGAATCATATGGCCCTGCAGTACACCGTAATTGATGTCACCTTCGGAAAAATATACAAATTCCACATAAAATGTCATCAGGATCATGTAGATTACCTTTAGCTGATAGGCAAGTTCCTTTCAGGCACAACGATCCTACCCGACATTATATCGCTAGTCAATTCAGATATCTTAGATTTTACCACCTCTGGCACCTTTGAGTTGAACGGTGCGAGATATATTATGCCATCGCCCGTGCCATTCGGTCCGGCTTCTACTCCGGGTCTCAATATGTTACCTACGAACCTACCATGTATCATGTCATCGTACGCTTTGGTGTATGCCTTTTTCATGTCTATAACAAATGATGTTAGTACTATATTTGGTGCGAGATGGCTTTGGTCTGCAACTGCCCCCAGCGCATAGACGCCTATCTCCTTTGCGGCCTCAATAACGCCTTGCCCCGAGGTATCAGCGGTATGTAGTACGACATCTGCGCCATAACTTATCTCATCCATTGCGACTTGTTTCCCCTTGGTGATATTATTAAAGTCGAATGTCCACTCGGATATCACCCGAGTGTCTGGATCCATATAATGCGCGCCCTGTTCATATCCGTCGGCGATATTCACGATGTTCGGATAATCCTCGCCCCCAACAAAGCCTATCACATGATTCTTTGACATCATTGCGGCCACCGCACCTAATAAGAAAGCGCCCTGTTGTTGTTCTGGATAGATTGAAACTACATTTGGCGCCTTTACAAGGCCGGTCATAACCACGAATTTTATATTTGGATAACTTGGTGCAATCTTTAATATCGGATCTCCCCATTGAAAGCCTTGGGCAATTATCATTTTTGGATTCTTGTCCGCATGTTCGATCAGACTGGTCACAACATCGGATATCGGTATGCGGTCGACAGACGACGCGTTGAGACTAGAGACACTACTGAGGCCCTGCGTACCCCATCCCTGATCATTGAAATGGGCGTCTGTGAGAAGGTAGACATTGGCGCTGGGAATATTGCGGACCGACGTTCTGTCAGAACTGTTCAGGCCTTTGGATAATAATGACTGCAATTCTAATGTCTTTTCCTGCTGTGATGTCATTGGTCCTAGAAGACTCGGGGATGATATCCTTTCGTGGGGCCGGGTGAAGGTAGAATTGGTCACGCTCATACTCTCCTTATCCGAGACCCGCGAAGAGGAATAAAGATTGTAGAATACCAATGCATAAGCCACAGCAGCCACTACTGTTATCAACAACGCTACGATCCTAATCATTTCATGTCCGAATAGTCCATTCCTTCGACTCGACTGTCATATTATCGTTATTCTGATACAAGTCATTCGAATTTATGTTCTACAAGAAGATAATCGTAGATTTACTTTTTTTACTAACTCGTCTATATCGACAGGCTTTGGAATAAAGCAATTTACCCCGTCCAATAAACCGGGTGGTGGCACTCTTAGGGTCTCACTATAGATCTCAAATGCCGTCAAAAAACATACTTTGACTTTTGTGTGTATCTTTCTTATCTCTCTGTAGAACTCATACCCATTATTCATATTTGGCATATTAATATCAAGTATAGATAAAGAATAGAAATTAGGCTTAAAATTTAAGAGCTAATATCGGATCATTAAATGAATCAACTTTGAATCCTTCATCTTCCAGACACATTCTTAGCACAGAGGTGTTATAAGGTTCATTGTCTTAAACTTAGTCGTAGTCAGTGAAGGCAACAAAATGTGCGTAATTGTCTAGAGAAGTAGTCGAATTATGAAGTTTATCCAAGTATATAGATACATCAGCGGTCGGATCGGAATCCGGTCCTGTTGGAGAAACAAATGTAGCGACGTTGATTAATTCACCAGATGATTTTGATTCCTGTATAGTCCAATCAGATGGATACTGAATTTGTATCCCGTAATTCCTATTATCATATGTTGATACTGATGTTGCTGCACTCCTATTTTGTGGAATAACCTCAAATGATTTGATCATCTGATCATATATCGTATTGTAAATTGGATATGTCTCTGCTGGAGAATAGTATATGATAGAATATACTTTATCCCCGATTATTGTTCCAATGTTAGTAGACCTTTGTAATGCATCAGAAGTGGGATCCCTGAAAGTACCATTCAACAAATATCCTGGATGACCTGCTAGAACGATATTATTAGTGGTATTTTGGTTGAACCTTATATCTGGAAAAGCCTTGTAATCTGCTTCATCCCCTAACATTAGACTATTAAGATATTGATTCGGTGTATAACTAGTAGTTAAATTCTCTATTTGTACTATGACATGGTTTCTATAATCTCTTTGTGGATAAAATGATGCGATGATGTATCGATTGCTGCCACCTTCAACACGCCAGTCAGAAGGATATTGTAATTTAATTCCATATATAGAGTTTCTATATTGCATTGGGTTAGCAGCAATTCCTGAAGTTGTGTTGTTTCTCAATATGTCAAGAATCGCAGCTTTATTAGTTAACGCAAAAGTATTCTTTGGATCTATGGCTAATGTTTTATTATAAAATTCTATAACACCAGTATAGTTTCCTAGATTGGAAAGTGCTACACCTTTGTGATTTAATGCATCAACATCATGTGGGTCGACAGTCAATGCTTTATCAAGATATTCTATAGCACCAGTATGATTTCCTAATTTGTTAAGAAAAACGCCTTTCTCATATAATGTATCTTCGTCTTTTGGATTTATAGCCAGAGCCTTATCAAGGTATGTTAACGCTCCGGTAACATTTCCTAGGGTGTGAAGGACCTTTATTGTATAACGCATTTTCATGCTTTGGATCTACTGCCAAAGCTTTATCATAATATAGTATAGCACCTGTATGGTTTCCCAGATTGCCAAGTGCTACACCTTTGTTATTTAATGGAAGATCATAATGTGTGTGTGTTGCTTTGTCATAATAAAGTATAGCACCACTCATATGTTTTTTTAACTACACCACTCCTAACTGTGCAGCACTATGGCTGGGCTTGTTGAAGCGTTCCCCATTCGGCATCGTATCCAACAGTGTATCCTGAACAGTAAGATATGTTAGTCAGCTTCACCAAGAAGCATATGCATTAAAAACAGGCGAACACAGCATATTCACATATTTTTTGCTTAAAGGTCTGAGGGGTGATACG
>JASHSN010000507.1 GCA_030038695.1 Nitrososphaeraceae archaeon | reverse complement strand
GGGCGGATATATAGCTGCTCAAGTCGCTATAGAAAATAAAGAAATGATAGAAAAGCTCGTATTGATAGATTCCTCAGGTCTGCTTGAGGCGCCAACGCAGCTGCTAAAGGATTATCGTGTTGCAGCAACTGACATTAATCCATTAACAAGACATGAAAGAGTCAAAAGAGTATTGGAAGATCTATACGCAAGTCCTTCAAGGCTGCTTCCTGTATTAGTTGATTTATTTGGTTACACAATTGAAAAGCCAGGTGCAAAACATGCGTTTGAAGTAGCATTCGACAACAGCACAACAACACAAATTGATCCAAAAGGTTTCAAGCAAATTGAAGATATTCCCTGCCTTGTTATATGGGGTGAAAAGGACAATCTAATACCAATAGAATATTATTACAAGTTTAAACAGCAACTCCCAAAGGCTAACTATGCAACAATTCCAGATGCAGGCCATGCACCGTTTGTTGAGAAGACTGCTCTGGTATATGAAAAATTGCGTACATTCTTGATGCAAGATGAGGCTAGCGTAGTATAAACATAATTCTTATTTTGAAATGTTTGCAGTTGTTACAAATTGGAAAGGCAATTCTAAATGCGGGAAATAACCCAACTCGAGGATTTGCTCATAGATTACATCACCGTAGGGTGCAATATATGCTTTCTAAGATAATGTAACAACACCGATTACTTGCAGCGAATGAGACAGCCACGCCTTTTCGACTGTCCAGAAAAGGAGCCGAAAAGTACGCCGTATGTTAGGCTAGCTCAACCTCGCAAGAGAAAGAGAGAGCATGTATGGGGGTATCAAGTGGCTAAGTGAGGTGTGGGATGCATGAGGTATATGATGTATATGATGCACCAAAGAAGTGACAAAGAAACGAACTACTGGACCACGTGGTGGTTTGAGAGACAAATTTGACATAATTTCACAACCCCGTATAACTATCGAATTCTCGGATTGTAGATAATATCAACCGGCCTATCAGAAGCCTTGTTTAAGCCTTATATCATTTACGAAAACTTGCAATGCTGTTTTAGCATTAGGGTGGTAAGGCATTAGTTTCAATGGATTTTAAATAATTACCACCAAGCTGCTCCCAGCTAAGGATTTTAATATATGTTATCGAGATCAACAATATATTGCGAATCGGCTTCAGATGTGGCCCGCGCAAGTAGGCACGGCGCTTAGTCGGAAAGCGGAGTCCATCTGCCTCCACAATATCGTAGATATATTGCGCCACTGGATGGCCGCCGGCCACATCGAGGTGGTAGTCGTGTCGGCGCAAGAGAAAATCGTCGCCAAAGTAGAAGTCCTGTTCTTTGCTATGGCTGGCAATTCCCTTTGGAAACTTAACGCGCAACCCATCCCAAACTTCATCACCTTCTTGCCATGGCGAGATTTCGGTGACCTCGAAGCCTGGCATTGTCATAAAGAATGGCGTCGTGAGGTAGGTCCACTGAGCGTAGCCCATAAAGTACGCACGGTGGAGTGCATCCCAAGGCGTATCCAAAACGTGACCAGCGAAAGATGCTCTTGGATCAGAGCGTTCGTGGACGACGTTACCCGTGGTG
This sequence comes from Nitrososphaeraceae archaeon, assembly GCA_030038695.1. Lineage (GTDB taxonomy): Archaea > Thermoproteota > Nitrososphaeria > Nitrososphaerales > Nitrososphaeraceae > Nitrosopolaris. The sequence goes on along the minus strand of JASHSN010000507.1, from coordinate 5,788 downwards.
GTTTCGATTGCAACCCGGTCGGGCGTGAAAGAAGCGTGCCAGTCTGGCTGGCCGAACGGGCTGATGGACGAAGTTTCCTCATGAAGCGTGACCATCACCCCGGTGAGATTGGGTATCACCTCGAGGCCTTTCATCGGCCACAAGCCCCCACCGCCGACGTACGTAGCGGTCACTTTCTTGAATTTGTTCCATCGATCAAGCCCGCCATGTGCGGCAATAGCCCGTGTAAGCAGGTCGTTCATGTGTTTCTTCTTTGATAACTAATGTCCTGTTGTAAGGACTGCTCGAAATCGTGCCTTGCCACTCATCATTAGATCAAACGCCTCTGCTGCGCTCTCTAATGGAAAGACTTGAATCATAGCTCGAACACCAGAAGATACACTAAAAGAGAGTGTATCTTCCTCATCGATAGAAGATCCGGTGAGCCAGCCCACTACTGATCTATGTCCAAAGAAGAAAAAATTCGGATACACTTCAATCGGTTCGTCTGATGCACCAATAATGATTAGCTTTCCGTTGACAGCCAGACCACCCAATACTGAACTCAAGGCCTTTCCACCTGGGCCCGTTCCAAGAATGATCTTGGCACCTCCGAGCTTCACAAGCTCTTCGGCAGGATTCTGCGATTTGCTATCAATATAGTGTCTTGCGCCAAGCTTTCTCACAATCTCCTCCTTATCCTTTCCTCGCCCAATAGCAATTGTCTTAAAACCCATTTTTCCTTTCATGGAATGTCTCACGATACCTCCAAAAGGCTGGATGGTTTTAATTCCTTTTTCATGCAGTATATCATATCAGGATCGAACTAGATAAGGTAGAAAGTTACCGTCCGGTAACTTCCATAGTTATATCTTGCTAATTACATTACAGGAATAGCAATGTCAAACGACACACCCATCCTTGTCACAAGACGAAAGGATTGTTCAAACCAATCATAGTCACAAGTTCTGAATATATAACTAGCAAAAACATGAACCATTCATGTATGCTATTTACCAGTTACCTCCGGATTCACAAGATAAATTGGGCTTTTTCCGTTCAAGACATTTAGTAAGTTTTCAGCTGCTACTTCAGCCATTTTTGTCCTAGTTGGAAATGTAGCACTGCCTATATGAGGCAATAACACAACATTATTCATTTTTAATAATGGATTATTTGGTGACGGCGGTTCTTTTTCAAAGACGTCGAGTCCTGCTCCTGCAATCCATTTTTTCTTTAATGCTTTGATTAGATGCTTCTCGTTAATGATCTCGCCTCGTGCAGTATTAATTATATATGAATTCTTTTTCATTCGCCTAAGTTTTGACTCATTAATTAAATGATAAGTTCCAGTATTCAAAGGACAATGTAGAGAAAGAAAATCACTTTCTTCTATCAGCTTGTCCATATCGACATATTTCGCATCAAGCTCCTTATCAAGTTCGATATTTCTACCATGTCTAGTATGATAGATGACAGACATATCGAACCCTTTGGCTCTTCGTGCCATGGCTGATCCTATTCTACCCAAACCGATAATTCCCATAGTCATTCCATGAACATCCGAACCCAATAGAAGATTCGGATCTGCTCCAACTTTCCATCGCTTGTGGATAACTAACTCATAGCCTCGAGTAACTTGTCTAGATATAGCAAGTACTAATGCAAAGGCAAGGTCCGCCACAGTTTCCGCAAGTATATCCCCAGTTGTTGTTACATATATTCCTCTTTTAGTTGCTTCCTCTGTATCTATATGATCCACCCCAGTGCTGTAAGAACTGATAACTCTAAGCGTCGATCCTGCTACATCCATGACCCTTCGATCTATTTTATCTGACAATGTGCAGAGTATTGCATCTCTGTTACGCACTCCAGTCAAAAGCTCGCTTCTGGTAGGCGGTCTTTCTTTATTATTTAAAAAAATGTTGCATTCCTTGGCTATCATAGGTATTGCAGGATCTAATATCCTTCTAGTGACATACACACTCCATTTTTTCAAGTTCTAACATCCAAGGTTTTCTCATTTTGGCATGTAAATGATTCGATCATCATAGTGTAACTGTACTTCATCGGAATGTACGTAATCCTACAAGAGGTCTTCCCTCAGATGCTAATCGATTCACCATAGAACCCAACGATCTGAAAAAGCATAGGGTTGTGCTAGAATGGAATTCCTTTCAGGTTATCAATCCATCTTATGTTATAGACAGAGTAGCGGGTACTCTTTCTAGGAAGTCTGCATCATTCATGAGACTCTCCGACTTTCCATGCGTTCCCTGACATGAGATCGTCGGTCGTGTCACCAAGACCGGCTCCGCAGTCACCAAGTTCAAACCCGGCGACCTTGTTGCAGTCGGCTGCATCGAGGGACTTTATCCTCGATATTGTCCGTAAACTAGCAGCTTAAGAAGCCACAAATGTATGAGCCAGTTTACTAATAGTTCTCCCAAAAAATTAGAATCAAAAGGTTGTTATTAATACCCTCTCCTACTATGACCTATTAGATCACTAGAACTTTTTCTCTCCATTTATGTGTCGTGACAAAATGAAAGATGATGAAATTAACAATAAGATTAAGATTCTAGAACAGTTTTTGTTGGCTTAACGTCAACGATGTAAGATCCGCCGCGGACGATACAAGAATTTTATGCTTTCTCCCGTGTTTAGCTAACAACTTTTCTAAAACGTCATTTCCTCTAGCATAGCTTTCAAATCCTAACTTCTTTAGATAATATTGTGGCAAGCTCGAAAGTATTCCCAAATCGAATTGCTGTCTAAGGGTATCTATATAGATGAGATGCTCTAGACCAGGTACGTAAAAGCCTCTCTTGTACAAGTCTTGACTTTTCATCTTCCCCTCCACAAACATTTGTAATGCTCCTTCCCCTAAACCGTGCTGATTTTCGGCCAACAAAACGATCGAACCATTCTCTTGAACAACATGCACAGCATTCCAAAGTAAATTTAATGATGTAGTAAGACTGGAGAAATCCAGTTCGTTGCTTCCAGCAACGATAGCGGACTTAGCTTGGTCTACGTGATATGTCGTCGTAGAGACTAACTTTTCTTTCGCCTTATGAAATGCATCACAAACATTTCCGCAATATATTCCCGAGATGCCTGAACCACTTGTTACAAGTTCTACAGATGCTGCGGAGAGTTTTTCTGAAGCAGAAAGAGCTATTGCCAATGGCGGAGACTCCCGGCCAGGGTCAGGCAAATTGCCACGCCTCGATTCGAAAGCCAGTAACATTTGTTCTTCCATGTAATGACGTAGTATCACGGTCGGAGCGCCGCTGAATCCAAACAGAGGATCATAAGAGATGAGAGAGATAAAAATCACATTTTCGTACGTTTTAGGCAGGAAGAATGGAGAATCATCAGAACCAATGTTAAAACATTCCTTACTAAATCGATCTGCCATTTTTGGTAAGGTATTAACGTCCAGATCTTCAAAGCCTTTGGAATTTATGATATGCCGAAGGATCTCGGTAATCCTTTGCACTGGCTTTGATCTTGATAGAGCAAGAATCAACATATTGCTTGACATAGGGATATCACTTAATTTTGTTGTAATATCCTCGTCTGACAGTAATGGAAAGTCAGGAGACACTTCAGCTAGAAGGTTTCCGAAGTTGATATCCAATGCGATATCTGTCGGGCCGTATTTGAGCCAAATCTCTGGCATTTCTTTTATTTATTTGAGGACCCTAATTAAGGAGTGATATGGGATCAGCCCCACCCTTCATTTGCAATTCCCCATCCTCCAATTCGACCTCAGACAAAACCTATGCCACACCCATAACCTTCACCCTGAATCAGATATCCATTGGCAATTAGCCCAATATATCGTTCCAATTTACGTAGCCAGTTGTTTGTTTCTGATTTACTACTGAAAAGCTGTATCGAACTATTCATCGAACTGTTTATGGTCAGCGCCGATTTTCTATTGAATCCAGCCAGCCGTAGATGTAATCATGATGGCGACTAGTTTTTTAAACAAAAAAAGAAGAGATTTTTGTTGGTGTAGTACCTACTTGTAACTATTAACCCGTACAGGGTTCACCTAAGTGCTTACCTGGGCCTGGGTGAGAGCCGCAGTATTTCGTGGGATTGTTACCTGCATTTAGATTAGGATCCCCCCCCTTTGTCTGCGTGTGCTTGATCGAATAAAATAGCAAAAAAGCATTTTCAGTGACGAGATGATTTACAACCTGTCTGGGTGGCAACTGAAGGGTGTATAAGTTAATTAACCTCGATTCTGATATGAAAATTATGGGTTTATTAGGGGCTGCTGTGGTTGGCGGCATGGTCGGCAGACGTTCGGCAAGGAGACAGATGGAAGGTATGCAAAAACAAGCGCAAGCTCAACAAGCTGCGCAAGCTCAACAAGCTGCGCAAGCTTCAGCTAAAACCGATCCTATGCAAGAAATAGCAAAATTAGGTGATTTGAAGGCAAAAGGCCTCCTGACAGAAGAAGAATTTCAGAAAATGAAAGCAAATTTGATAGCTAAGATGTAGGTGGGTTAATAGACAAATCGTTGGCCTAGACAGACTTAGATGATCTATTATTCTCGTCTAAATAATCTGTAGGTTAGCTAATGTTCCGACTTTTCAAGAAGAGAATCTGACTTTGTTATTCTTCCGTCGTTACCGTCGGCAACTTTTATACCACCATTAGTATACAATGTGAGACAATCCACACGTAGTCAAACGCTTCAATAGGACAAATACAATGTACTGCAAAGATGGATACCGGTGGGAGGGAATGGATATCACTGCACCAGGTCAAAACCTAGTTGCAAAGTAATCTCTAGCAAGACAATATAAGCAATGACAACCGCTGGTATCACGAACAAAGAAACATGAAAAATGGAATAAAGGTATAGTCATTCTCTTTTTCTCAAGAGTCTAGGTAATAGTCACACATCTATTCTACGCGTATTTGGCCTACACAAAATGCCCAAACAATTTCAAGACAAGTTGTTTAATTTCACGAAAAGCGGTCACATTAGGGCTTGGATATGACCACCAGTACCACTCTAAGCCGTGATGAATTTATTGTCACAAAGGACGAGCAGTTCTGGATCTCCCAGGCATCCTCCATGATTTCCTCTTGACTGCGTGAAATCAGTGTTCAGACCAAGCTTCATTAACTGTAGATTCATCTTGATTTTGGACATAACGGATAATAATAAGTATGATTGCCAACGGTACAACATGAAAAAAGATGGCGTTTCGTTAGTTTCTTTTGTGGCATTGGCTGCTTTTGCCGGCCTACTTGTATCTAATATTGGTACCACTTACGTCCAAAAGGAGGCATTTGAATCTTCAGACTTTACCGCCTTTGCCAAAGATAAATCTTCGCCTTTGGCTGGAATGAATTTTTCAAAACCCAAAGATGTATGGAGTAAAGACGGTATTTTGCGAACTACCCTCGTAGCAGCATATCATATGGGGAAGGTTGGCGGCCAGCCAGCCATTGCTATGCTTTATAATGGTTCTCTTCCAGGGCCTACTTTGCATGTCTATCCTGGAGATAGAATTGAACTTAATTTGATAAATGATCTCAATGAGACTACTAATCTCCATTTTCATGGATTTCATGTGTCTCCTGCAAATAATTCTGATAATATATTTCTCGAAGTTGCTCCTGGTAAGACACAGCATTATACTGTCGATATTCCAAAAGATCATCCTCTAGGTGCAGATTGGTATCATTCACATCTGCATGGACTTTCTTATGGACAAGTTGCAGCAGGTCTGTCTGGCTTGATTATTGTTGAAGGGTTACAAAAGTTATTGCCAA
>JASHSN010000506.1 GCA_030038695.1 Nitrososphaeraceae archaeon | reverse complement strand
CTCATAGCTCACCTGTTATGTTCAGGAAAAAAATAGAAATGCTATGTCTAGGACAGATCCGCTATTTGACAGAACTCATAGATAAACCGTTAGCATCTTTTCCGGAGGCTCCATTAAGAGCGGTACCATTCAAGGCGTGAATGAACCCCCCATTTCCACCATTTCCTGCGATTCCGCCATTTTGCCCGACAACCATGGAAGCATTAGCTGAACTGTAGGCAAGAGTCACACCCACGATCAGCGCAGCTGTCATTAGTGCAAAACATATTCCTAGTGCTGCCTTGTTCATAATTCTTCTTGTTAGGCAATAGTAATCATACTATTTTTGATTTTCGAAAATTACTGCTATAATTTACTACGAATATATTAATCGAAAAATACTGACACTGATTTGTACCTAGTGAATCATTTTACTCAATATGGTAAATCAAATGAACCGGAAGATATCTATAGTAATAGATGTAATAACAATATATTATTGTCAAATTAGGATACACTATTTTTGGGTTAGGTATGACAATATCTAGTTATAGAAAAAACTGAAGCGAGAGAGATCATAACTGACAATTAAGAATTCAATTCTTCACTTATATCGATTGTTTGAATCCTGTATGGTAGGGTATACTCTTAGATATCATCTACTGATATCTAAGTACATCTTCATCCTATCTAAATCAACTGTGCAGCAGCTAGTAAGAATAATTCTTCCCATCTTTAATAAATTAAGTTATTTGAAGATCATACTAAGGATTATGAATAAGAATACATCTGTGCTTTTGACAGCGACGATAGCTACCATCCTCGCAGTAGCTATTTTGGCAATTGCAGTACCAACACATGTATTAGCAGGAAGTGCATATGGTGGAAAAGGAGGATACGGAGGAGCAGGCGGAGCAGGTGGAACAGGAGGAAATGGCGGTAAAGTACTAAATGGCGGAGGATCTGCAAATGGTGGTAACGCCAACGGCGGTCACGGTGGTAACGCCAACGGCGGAGACGCGTACTGTGGCCAAGGTGCCTGCGTGAACTGATCGTATTTCGTCACTGCGAACACTAAAGACATTGCAAACGTACTGGAAGGATCCCTCTTTTTTTTCTGGAACTCACTTGGAAAAAATAAAGAATAGGATAGAAAGACATGTTATGTATAGTGATTCAGAATCTACCAAAAAAATGGATACACGATGTCCAAGTAGGTAGTCTCAAAATTTGGAAAATGACTAAGCCTATCAAAGCTATCTCTTTGAATGCTGCTTAGACTACGATTCACAACATTCAAGTTATCGCCTAAGAGAAGTGGTATGATTAGTCTGCGTGGGCTTATTCATCGGTTGAGTCGATATCCCTTTATGTCAGGTATTGTTATACTAATGATCTCTTGTGGTTTTCGACGATGCTTGTGAATTAAATAATGATACGACTTTTAGCAATATCTTCGGACTGGTTCTTTATTTGGTGGAAAAGAAAAAGAAATGGACTGACGCAGAAACAAAAATATTAGAATAAGTTAACTAACATACAATTGTTCCGGTTGCAAGATTAATTATGAAATCGCATCAATAGTAGGTACACTTATTTTTGTCGAAATTCGTTATCAAGTCGGCTTTTCAGCAACTTATATCTGTTATATTTATTGTTCCAATTAGAAAAGAAGCTTCGTTCGCTTAATCCCATATACAACCATATTGAAGCCAAGATTACAGAAACCGCAATAAAAAAAATAAGGAAAATGCCGAGATTTGGGAACCTAAATAGGATCCTGTGTAACAAAAAAGGATGAAGTATGAATACTGCAGTCAACATTAAACACAAGGGTGCAAGAACAAATGATGATATTATCATTGTCTTGAATACGCCTCTTGTCTTGTTCATATGAGATACTAGTTCGTCAATTAACTGGATGGCATTAGTTTTATCCTGTGCTTTTTCAGTATCATCTCTAAAGCTCTTGGAATCCCTGTCACTAGAATCGGAAGACATCGGTAAATTATCAATGGGTAGTGCCTTTTAAAATACTTCGCTAACCATGTTAGTGATCCAAACAAGATCTAATTTGACTTATTCGCTGCAATAGAATATCTATTACTTATTTGTTAGACAGTCAATCCTTGTCATATCTCCTCTCGAATCAGATCTATTGTTATTATTGCCATCGATTTCAGTATGTTGTCGAGCTGAACAAGAAGGTGATGGTGCAAGAGAATCCATAATCTTTGTTTAGATTCATGATAATTATTTTCTATTAAGGAGCAGCAGCGACTATTGTCTATTCATGTATATCTTAGAATAGACACAGGTTACAAAGGCTAAGATGTGTTGTGCAATCTGGGATAGGGGGCTAAAACAGTGCAATAGCTTATAATTTCCGTATATGTAGCAATAGCGTTAATAGCATTAGTTTTAGGATTTGTTCTCGTATATATTTATACCATGTCGAATATTCATTAGGTCTGCCCATCCAAATTGGGGTCTCTGTGGTTGTAATCCAGTATCATCTGCTGTATTACAGATCGACACAGTTTAGTGATAGATTATTCGATCCTGGATGGACTCGAATGACATGATAAAATATACAGAAAATTTTGTCCTATCTCCAGGACAAAATGTTCCTAGGTTATCTTCTAGATTATTTGACTCTATCTATAGTATCGATTGTTTGAATCCTATATGGTATGGTATATCCTTAGTTATCATCTACTGATATCCAAGTACATCTTCATCCTATCTAAATCAACTGTGCAGCAGCTAGTAAGAATAATTCTTCCCATCTTTAATAAATTAAGTTATTTGAAGATCATACTAAGAATTATGAACAAGAAAACATATGCTCTTTTGGCAGCGACGATAGCTACCGTCCTAACGTTAGTTACGCTTGCATTTGCGGGACCAGCCCCAGTAATAGCAGGAAGCGCGTCTGGGGGAGGAGGAGGATCTGGAGGAGAAGCTGGTAATGGTGGAATTGGCGGGGTTGGAGGGATCGCTGTATTTGGATTTGCGAATGGCGGAGATGCTGATGGCGGCCACGGCGGCGACGCAAACGGTGGATATGCGCAATGTCATGCCGGCTGCATGGATTATCATATTCCCAACAGCTAAAGAAAACACTCTTTTCATCATTATCTTTTTCTCTAGTCTTTCAGCGCAAGATGAATTTCGCTTCATCTTTATTTTTATGTGCTCCGTGTTTCAATCGGAGACATGTCATGACAATGTCAAACTATAGTTATGATGGTGTATGCGAATCAAATAGGATATTCAACTAACTGCCCTCAAATCTGGGATGATATTCAGAACCTTGACTCGGTAAGGTCAAAGTATTTTTATTTTGCACAGAATTGCACTTTACTAATTTTATATTAGATTGGTACATCTCTTAACAGTCAAATTTTATGATTTTTTCTGGGAGGTGTTTGTGATATGATATGATTTGTCTATGCCTTAATTTCCATTTGTAGCATTTTCGCCATTAGCTGTGCCACAAATCGAGATACCTCCATTTCCGCCTCTAGTAACCAGATTACCATTGTATGGACTGCTCCTGTCTTTATAACCGCCCCCTATAGAGATCGGGCCGATTTGCCCGTGTTCTGTGGCATTAGCATTCCCATATACAGCTATCCCTCCGTTTTTGCCTGAAGTGAACCCGGGCATAACGATCGGAGGTATCTCATGAGATCGGAATGGATTGTCTTGGCAGATCTTGTTCACTAACTCCTGTGTGTCTCTGGCTACTGGATTGTTATCTGATAATTCGCCTCGTATTTCCTGAACGGCTAGGAATGCCATTCCTATCAATACGAACATCGCAAAAGCGGTAATGAATCTAAAAGTTCTGTGATCTTTCATAGTTTTCTTTTCATTACGTTGGCATTCCCGTATATCTTGCTTATGCAGCTCGTTGCTTGACTCTAATACCATTACAATTAGCAACTTTAGAATGAGCTAACAAAGAATCGGAATACAGTTTGGGATCTTTTTTTTCTCTTTGTGCTCAAAATGCCCTTGGTACAATATACATTCGCCGATGAAAAACAATTATTATGTCCAAACCAGATGTAATTTCTAGAAGCAATGATCACATTTGACTTATCATTTTACATTGATGTAGTTAAGCGGAGTAAATTCTTCCATCTTATTCAACAACTGCAATAACCGCCTTCCTTTCTCTGTTATTCTGTAACACCGGCCTTTTGCCTCGTATTCGATGAGAAGATTTTCTTGCAGAGTTCCTAGATGATCCTTTAGTTGACCATACGCCAGATACGATTTATACATTAGCTTCGTTCTATTCGTTCCTTCATTAGCACTAGCTGCTTCTAAAATTGATCTAACTATGTCGGTTCTACTTCTGTATTTCATATTGTATGAAACGAAATTATAATCAAGTATTTACGAGACACCTAACATAGTTCTAAGGCTTACATCGATTTGTATCAAATGTTATATTACGTAGCTTAATTTTCAAGCGATAATGCTACTGAGATATTTCGAGTGATATATTTGGGAATTCGTTATTAGATTCGCTTGCTGTGTTCCATCAAAAGTTCCGCTTTTTTACGCTATACCTCTTTCACGTTCTTCGCCTTTTAATGTGTTTTAAGTTGCAACCATCGAATACCGCAGGCAAGTCTTAACGTTATCTGATGGTTGCTAGGCGGTAGGTAGCTGATAGTTGCTTCTTTTGACCTTGTGAGGTCAGCTGTCTTCGTCGTTAGCATTTCCTCCGTTTGCGTTCCCACCATTAGAGTTACAAGGAGACGTAGTACAAGTCCCTCCATTTCCACCGATGCCACCCACACCGCCTGCTCCACCAGTACCGCCTCTACCACCTGCTCCACCATTTCCACTAGTACCACTTGCGTTAGTACCAGGGGAGCCATTTGCATTAGTACCAGGGGTGCCATGACCTCCATTTCCTGCAATGCCTCCATTAACACCGCTGCCCCCAATTCCACCATTAATGGTCGAGCCACAGGAACCGGCACCGGTAGCTCCCTCGCCACCTTGACCACCGTTTGCACCTTTTCCAGTTGTGCCGTTAGTTCCACTTTCACTATTTGCAATGTTGCACGCAGAGCGTATCATATTAGCTCCTATCGAAATTACATCCAATCCAGCAGATGTTTTACCCATTAAAATGATGTTTACTCCTTTTAACACATTAGCTACTCCTTTGAGTACCTGCTTGTTGATTTCAGGATCAGTATTTACTTGCGAATGAGCAGCATGATTCGGCAATGAGTAGGCTGGAACAGCAAGGTTGCCTAAGCTCAAGCTGCATGCTGTTAATAAAAAGGCACCTATAGTCAACATACTTTTTGTAGCCATCCCAACGTCTCAATGACATTGTATTCTATAAGTGTTCTGAATTTGCTCTATAAATTCCGTCAAATAAGTCTCAATGATTGCAGAACCTCCACAGAAAGCATCGTTGGTATCGATCATTTTATCAGTACTTAGCTCGGTAGAGTGTAAATACTTGATTTAAGGTAAGAATCGGAGCTTAATATGAAACATAACGATGCATTTCTGAATATCTTTACTACTTTACTGCTTTTTTTGATATCCACATCCACTCTCGTTTCGTTTTCCTTTGCGCACGTCAAAGCATCTCATAATAGCATTCATGCTCAAGATTTGTCTAGTACACCGCCGGAAGCCCAGTTAATCATTCATGGTCAAAAAATTACTATGTCTCCATTTGTTTTCATTGAGGGTGGAAAATTTACAAAGCTTGGTTTTCCAGCACTCCCAGATTCTGATAGCCACAGCACATTTAATGTTCAAGAGGGTTCCAAAATAAGCTTTGAATTTAGTAAAAAACCCTTGAAGGTGGATGCATATATTGTGGATTACGACGGAGACATGCCTTCAGCGCTTCCACTCAAACAAATAGGTTCAAACTCATTTGAAATTGCAAAACTCCCGGGTATTTGGAATATAGAAGCTCGCGTTGTCTTCCCAGGTGGCAAATACACATCATACACAGCTTTAACGAATGTACTAGGTAGTCAATATCCAGAATCAGCTACCATTAATTCAATCGGTCAAGTGGGATGTGGTAACCCCAGCAATCTTCAGATTCAAGGAGTAACAGATAACGATAATAAGGTAAACAGCTTGGAACTTGCGCATTCATTTAATACTAATTATAATGGTTCAAGTCCTAATGTTGCTAGCTGGTCTTCGACGGGGAAAGGTTCGTGGCTCCAGTTTGATTTAGGAAAGGAAAAATCTATTTGTAGACTTTTGGTTGGGTTCGCAAACGGGGATAAGGCTATAAACTTTTTTTCGATACAGACGTCAACAGACGGTATACATTTCGTCGACGACGGAACTGTTCAAAATACTGGAATGATCTCCGGTGGAGAGTTATATAATATCCCTAATTCTCCCGTTCAAGCTAGGTACGTCAAGATCACTTTTCTAAGCGATGGGCCTGGTGAGATATCAAATGTGAAAGTTATGGGATCTGACGAATCCTTCACTCCTACTAATGGGACTGGTGTAACTGGAAATGGAGTCAGTGCTCATGCAGCTAATATAGCTAATGGAAGTAACACCAATGTACCTAGCGGAAGTAATTCAAATCCAGCCAACGGTAATAATGTTAATGGAGGGAGCGTTAACGAGGGTGTTAATGGAGCTAACGGCGCGGATCTGAATGGAGGGAACGGTGTTACAGATAATGGCGTATATGGATCTAACGCCAATGGAACTAGCGGCGGCCTTGGTGGAATTGGTGGGAATGGAGGAGCAGGTGTAACACCGGGTCTTGTGACTAATTCCAGTGGAACTAATGAAAATCTTGGTACAACAGGCGGGCTTGGAACTCTTGGTACAACAGGCGGGCTTGGAACTAACGGAGCTAATGCTATCATAGCTAACGAAACGAATTCTAACGGAGCTAGTGCACAGAACGGAGGGATTGGAGGGAATGGTGGAATAGGGGTGAATGGGGCTAATGCTAATGGAGCTAGCGCAAATGGAGGGATTGGAGGGAATGGTGGAATAGGGGTGAATGGGGCTAATGCCAATGGGGGCCTTGGAGGAAGCGGCGGGATAAGTGTAGGTGGAGCTAATACAAATAGCGTTAATGGAGGCAATGGAGGCTTGGGCGTAGATCACACTAATAGTCTAGGAGCTAATACTAATGGAGGGACTGGCATTAATGCGAACGGCTGGTGAGTCGGCACGGTTGGAATGTAAAGATTCCGCAGCACCGGATCAATCATCCTGCGGGCCATGGATTTAGATTGATCCATCTATCATAAATGCCGTATGAGTTTACATAAATTAGTAGTAGTAGTCAATGACAATAACTATCTCATCTTTTTTTTTTCTTCTTCAATTTCACATTCCTTTGTTAGCTAGTTTGGGTCATTTAAAGAATTTAAGGTTGAAGATGCAATTCGTTACTAGCAGCATGAATAACCAAGAAACTACAACAACTCAACATTACTACACAAAGAACAGAAGCAGGCTCGGCGTAATTGCTGCCATCTTAAGAGTTGTTAGTGGAAGAGAGGCATCTAAGACACGGATAATGTATGGCGCTTATGTGTCCTATGCGCAAATCAGAGAATATATGCCTACCATGTTGGAGATTGGTCTGTTAAAAGCATCCAATGAACAACAATCGCTTTACAGAATAAAAGAAAGGGGATTGCGTTTCTTGGAGTTATACGATGGGTTAAATGAAATGATTCCAATCGATAAAAGAGATTGGGCATACGAGTGAAAAAATTCTTACAATGAATCATCAATTCAATCCCCCAATATACATCGATGGTAGACGATATTCGATCGTAGATTGGTGTGTTGTTAGAAAACAGCTAGCGGCGCATCAACCTACCGCTGTGTCATGAAGCTATTAATTTCGAGTACCAGATAGGTTTTCAGTTAGGAAAGAAGACAGGGAAAAATTAGCTCCACCCACAAGTAGGGTCAATACGGACAATTCCGAATCCTTGTTCTTTTGTTTGGTTCTTGGCTTATCAATTCATTGTTTGCAATATTTGATGACGATCTGAAGGAATTGTCTGACTCATTCCGATAGCCGCACTACTTGTATCAGGAAGTGTTATCTGAGAGGTCGTGGGATTGAAAAGTTCAATGCTGGTATTTGTTAGATTGTCTTTTGCTTGTGATATCGTAGCATGTGTGTGATTTACATTGGTATTTTTAATAGAGATGGTTGTGGAAGGAATGTCCGCATGATATACACACATGTATCCTGGTTTAGATAATTGACTAACGATCTGAAGGGGAACTGATTTCACCTGAGGTTCTTGTCCAACACTGATTTTTGCGACGTATATCTTAAATGGTGTTGTGGAATTAGCGCTACATGGAAGCTTTGTAGATACGTGTCCATCCATATCGTCTGGTAAGGTATCAAAAATGGGTATGAAATCGTTAGGTGGAATTATTTGTCGGGATAATAATACAGTGTCATAGTCCCATACAACAAGCGTATTATTTCGACTGCTCTCGTTTGTAACACTACCTGTACTATTACGAATTTGATCTATAGCCGAGGACAATAAAATTTTTGGATTAAGAAAAGAACCGATCATTGTTTCAGCAGTATTAGCGGGATTGGAAATTGGCGTCCGCAAAGCATCATTGACGTTAGATGTAGCAGGCTTTGTAACAGATACACGCCAGACAGAGGGCGCACTGGATGAGGTCTTGATGAATACCGCCCCTTGAGCTAGTGCCTTTTGATTCATATGGTGATTTGTTGTATGTAAAAGTGGTAGGATAATGAATAAAGAGGCAGTAGTTAAAAGTAAAATACGAAAATCCACTCTTTGCCTTCTCACCTTAATCGCAATTGTTATTTCGACATTATTGAAAAGAAGATATGTTATATTTTGTTGATATTTGTTTTACTTTCGTTGAAGTTATGAATAAATGTAGGTCCAGTTCTTGAGTGCATATGCTACACGCCCTCTCGGTCGTAAGTGGCATGGACGTCTACGAAAACTGTACTTTCCTTACCAAATATTTCTATGGCAATGATCGTGCGGAAGGCATTGTGAGGCAAAAATGTAGATGCTTTCTAGTATAATGGATACTTGTACATAAAAATACTTAGGATCAATAAAAGAAAAACATAGTATCTGATAATAGAAATTGATATAAACTTTAGTACTAATTTGAGCTTCTTATAAATAGTTAATTGTACTCACAAGTGCATGAAGTGCAGAAACAGGATCAATATGAAAGTTAGAGACACAAGGGGATTTAGAGTTTCATCTGCGGATTTCAGTAGCGTAGCCAGAGGGGGCTTATTTTATGTTAGGGGCTTGATTAACAATGTTAACTTACAAGGTTTAGCATATTTTAATTCAGTCCTTTCACATATTTCTAGGAAGGGAAAAGACAACAATGAGAGCCATAAGACGGGTTGGCCATAGAATGGATCACGTGGATTTTCATGTTTCTAATAGTGTAACAAAACCCCAAAACGGACATGAACATGACTTGATTGAAGTAGATTTCATAGGATCAAGTACGCAGCTAATTCGTTGCGCTACATGCGGTACATCTTATTGTGAGCTCTGCGGTAAAGCATTAACAAATGTTTATAGATGCATCCTTTGTGCTTAAATACATCAAATCAGTTACGTGTAGTTTTATGTCACTCAAGAGAGATTTGAAAAAGGTGGTGACGAACATAACCAGATAGCAATTACCCTTGATTGATATCTGGCGGAATAATCCCATCTTACAATAGCATGTGCTAGTGGATTGCTGAGAGGTGTTATCAGAGAGATTTCGTCTACGAATCATTTACGAGTTAAGATGCTTCCTAATGAAGATTTAGGGTTGTACTTTGATTCATCTTCACAAAGCTAAGCAAAAAAATTTCCCCAAATTTTCTGGCCAAAATTCAAGTGTACAAGTGAAAACCATCTCACTTAGTAACAGAACGACCTATGTTGGATGAAGCATCGTTGTAAAAATGAATACCTTTTGTTGACCCGCCACTCACAAAGAATGATGTGGATTAGATATCTTCTTCATTTGTTGTGCTCTTTTTCGTGGAGAAAGTAATGCTGCAAATATCAGTTATTAGCGACTATAATTTTATATCCTTTCTATCTATTAACGATCTCGTAACATAGTATCTGTTGTACCAGTATAGAGCGGCTGCGATGATCAGAAAGTCAGAGATAAAGAATAGATCCCAAATCCATTTATTTCCGGTGTTGTCGTTCATAACGTCATTCACAAACCCATAATCTGCCAACGCATTGATCAATAGAGATAATGAAGCCAATGTCATGGGAATTGAGTGTTCAAAATCGGATCTATGAGCTACAAGTACAGCAACTGCTGGGATTATTAATATGGCGTCTGCAACAGGGTATGAAATATTGACTGCGAAAACCGAATAGTGCTGATGAGCAAATTCTGACGAAATTAAGGGTACATGGGTCGTTATTGTATAAGCAACGAATATTGCTGATGCTACTGATGTTCCAACTACAACGGCAGTATTGATCTTTTTTTCGACAATCTTTAACATCATAAATAAGTGAAGAGCAAAGAAAACATATCCTACTAACCAGAGCACGTCGGCAAAGGAGACTAGAGGTGGTACGTCTTTAATCAATAAAATAAAATAATAATATGAAACGGTAATGTCGCCTGCTAACAAAAAAAGTACACCCGTTGAAAGACAAAAAAATGGTTTCCCATAGGGTCCATGAAATTTTTGTCTGTATATAACAATTAATCCTAGAGTCACAGCAATTGCTCCGGTTATGTCCAAGACTATAAGGTCAACTGCCTTTCTGTTTTCGGGGTTTGATAAAATAACGAGCGAAACTGATACAATGATCGAGCCAATCAATATAACCGTAAAATTCCTGAGATGGCCTTTGAAATGCTTATTGTCTCTTGCTCGAGTCAGATAAATGGTCAAGTTGCGGTTAGCTTATAAGGCTTTCTTGAGAAAAAGCTCGGAAGCCAGTCATTCACGATCTGCTCCGTTTTTGTCCGTCGTTAGTATCAGGTTCTCCAGTGAAACATTTTACACGCGAATCAGGAATTTTCTAATTTCATTCTTAAGATACATGTCCCATTGCACCTTCGATGAACATGAATGGGCCGCCGAATCATAGCAGCATCGAGACAACATTTTACTTTTGAGGGCGCTCGAATGGTTTTACTAATAATTTCTTCCGCTCCGTATGGCACTTAGAACTATCAATTTTAGATACCCTTTTCTCTAGTAAAAACAATTTTTTTCGCCAACACTGTACCACTCCATTCGTTGTTGTGGTAAGACGACGTTCCCATAAGAGGCTTATGAAAAGATACCAGCTGAACTACATTTCATGCCTTCTGAAATGATATACACTAATCAATATTCGACCGCGGATTGAGATGTCAAGTAGATTTGGTTAGATTAAGGTTATATTGAGGAGCTGAGAACATCACCAGGTCATTATTTAATATGTTGGCTGGTATTAAGTCTTGTTTGTCAGTTCGTTTCAGTAAAATAACAGCAAGAATTGGCGTAGTCATTACCCTTGCGCTCATCCTCGTTCTAGCTCATAGCTTCATTGGCAGCACATATGGCGTAGGACAACAAGGACGTATAAACGCCTTGTACGATCGCCCTCTAGGACAATACCTTCAGGCTATGTCCGTTATACAACCAAAACAAAACTCAATTATATCGAACCTTACTTCTGATCTATTAGCCCCTGAAAATACACTAAATACGATTTTTAAAGAAGCCGAAAGATCCATAGTAACAATAACAAGAACACTTCCTTCTCCCACTACCGTCACTCCTGAGGCGCAGAACATTACTGTGTTAGGGACTGGATTCGTATATGACAATCAAGGACATATAGTAACTAATAATCATGTAGTTGGTCATGCAAAAACGGTAAATGTACTCTTTGAGAACGGTGATAGGTTTACTGCAAAAGTTATAGGGGGGGATACTTTGAATGATCTCGCTGTTCTTAAACTCAGTGGCAATATTACTCAGTTACCTGGACAAAATGAAGAAAGCACTCCACTACCAATCGGAAACTCATCTAAACTACAAATAGGAGAGCCTGTAATTGCCATTGGTAACCCTTATCGTCTTGAGAATACAATGACATCTGGTATTGTGAGCGCGACTGGAAGATTGATACCAGAAGATACCCAGGTTGAACAATTCTTACGCCTACACTTTCCATGGGTTGCATTTTCTATAGCAAGCGGAATTCAGACTGATGCACCTATTAATCCAGGAAATTCTGGAGGACCCTTGCTAAACTTGCAGGGACAGGTTATTGGAATGAATACTGCCGCTATCGGTAATAACGGAGTAGGATTTGCCATACCCTCTAATGCTATAACTCGTATTATCCCAACACTAATCGCGAAGGGAAACTATACTCATCCGTATCTTGGACTCGCCATAGACGCATCTGCATCAGCTATAGCAAATGATTACAAAAATGTGCCAGCAAATCTGAACGGTGTATTTGTAAATGCGATTGAAAAAGCTGGACCTGCAGATGAAGCAGGGCTGCGTGGATCAGGTTTAGATCAATATTATCAAAGACATAGCGGAGACATGGTTGTAGCGGTTGATGGACATAATGTCACAAAAGCTGATGATTTCATTTCCTATATAGATGAACATAAAAGTCCCGGAGAAAGTTTGAATTTGACCGTATATAGGGATGGTAAGATTCTACATTTGGTCGCACATCTTAAGCCGTGGCCTTCTCTTGGTCAGTTTGTTCGTCAATTAATATCAGCAACAAATCCGTGACTCCACGCACTATGCATAGGACGTGGCATATTTCCATAGGTTGAAATTCTTTTTAGCGAATAATTCTCTGGAGCACTACTACCAGTCAGTATCTATAAATAACAGAGGAGATCCTAGTAGATGAAATGTCTGCCACTGCCAGTCCATTTTACAGGTGCGAAGTTTGTGGTGCCTCGTTTGAATCACTTCCGGAATTTGAGAAGCATAAGCGAGGACAGCATAAGAAATAGCCTATTACATCATTCATAGCGAAACTCAAACGCATATCAAATTGGCGGTGCTGGATGCCTTCATCATTTGAATCGTGGCTAGTCTACTTTATGATGACTTCGTTAACCCTCTAACTAGAGGGTCAGATATTATACATCTATTAGAGAGGTCATTATAGATTTATTGTCTACTGCTATGATACAGTATCCCACATCTCTCACACTGATTTAAGCAATTGTTGTAACGTACTTGAGTAAATTGAATATGAATTATAACAACATGTGCTTGCAGTTTTTTGGAAATTGTTATCTAATTATGTAGTTTAATTCTAACACTAATCCTCCAGAATTCTTATCAAGAATATTCTAGAGGATTCAACGAGTACACATTGAGTTCAAACACATGTGTACCTGCAAGATTATCTTGGATAAAACAAACTGCACGTTGTAATAACTATAATCTTTCTAATGAATTTATTATAGTTCCAATATATCGACGGATTATACTATATTCTTAGCACTTGGTGTGAAGCATCACAAATATACTATAGTGGCCTGTGAGAATAAGTGAACCACGGAGTGACAAGCGTAGCCGAGTATCATGCTGCAGCGACTAGAATCAATGGCGTTATGACATTAGCCACAGTGGTATTATTATCAACGGCTATTTTGACAATTACGAACGTAGAATACCCTTACACTATAGCATACGCGACAAGCATGATGAATCTTAACCATATTGACGCAACCCATAGTACTCATTGTGATGGGGATATATGCGAGGCGACAACCTGTATCAACAACAACTGTCAGTCACTCTCTAGTCAATTAAATCAAGTAGCAAACCAACCTCAGAGCTCGAATCAGCCATATAACCAACCTCAGAGCTCGAATCAGCCATATAACCAACCTCAGAGCTCGAATCAGCCATATAACCAACCTCAGAGCTCGAATCAGCCATATAACCAACCTCAGAGCTTAGGTTCAACCACATGTTATCTTCCATGTTTACCATCGAGATGATAGCTACGGAAGGGTAGTCAAGCAACTAGCAAACCAACCTAGGCCTAGAATCAAAGCTTGAACTCGACGCCATTTTACTGGTCTCATTATTTATTTTTTCTGAATCAATCTGAATATACCTAAGCCCATTATAACATATCCCACTATAACTATACCTAAGAAATCAGGACGAATTGCAGCCAAGCCCTGCTTTGTCATTGCTGATGCTCCTAACACTGACGTCCCAATAATTAGTCCACCTGCTATCAGTAAACCGGTTGTTATCCTAGACTTTTCTTTAATGCCTATCACAAAGGAAAGAAAGAACAAAACCATTGCTGATCCGCCAAATATCATTCCACGTTCAGCCGCACTCATTGGCAAAAAACCTCGTTTTCCTTGACCTACAGCTGCGTCAGCAATGTATGTCAGCACTAATGCCATCGCAACTATTGCTAGTATTTCGGAAATTTTTTGTCTGCGAACATTTTGTTGAGCGTACATAGTTAACATTAATGTGATGTACAATTCCCTTATTTATCGTATTATGTATTTGGGTACTAGTGCATAATACATCCATTTTATCTCTAAGGTAAGTTACCAATCCAAATAGTTCCATATTTGTCTTGCAAATAGAAGTATGATATCTATGAGTGTTCTGCGTTTCTGAAACTGACCGTGTTATTGAATTTGACCGAACAGAAGCAAACACAGGAATGCCGTCTATGAGTATGGGAATTCGCCATCGAATGATCTAATGCCAGTCTTCCCTTTTTTGAGGCATTTTCTTGACAAGAACTTCACGTGTAACAAGAGTTCAAAATTACTTCATCCAGAATCA
This sequence comes from Nitrososphaeraceae archaeon, assembly GCA_030038695.1. Taxonomy (GTDB): domain Archaea; phylum Thermoproteota; class Nitrososphaeria; order Nitrososphaerales; family Nitrososphaeraceae; genus Nitrosopolaris. The sequence goes on along the minus strand of JASHSN010000506.1, from coordinate 8,855 downwards.
GTTTAGGATTTTGTCGTAATTGTCTTTATCTCTGGCGCACTAGTATTGTACTAACATCACAATCCACATGATAGTTTGATCCGTCTTTTGGTTGTGTAAAATAGCACATTGCTGTTGTGTATCTTCCTGTTATGTTTGATATCCCTCGTAAAATGTTCAGAACAAACTATGCAGACTTAACTTGGTCTGCCAACTCCGTGCAGCCGTAGCGTGCCATTGCTAGAAAGGGAATTACTTGCTCAGGGAGTGACCATCAAACCGCTAAGAATCTCAAGATTTAATGTATATTTAAGAGTAAGAATGGGAAAAGACTCGTCGACACAGTATCACTAAACAGACTAGTCCTAGTTATAGCGCACCACTTCGATTCTAGATTGGTTGCCATCTTTAGTTACTCGGTAAATTTTATCCACAAAACTCTCTAATTCACGCTCATGAGAGACCATTATTATCTGTGCAGAGTTTAATTCATTTAGAACTTGTTTTAGCCTAAATAACTGCTCTTTTCCGAATCCGTCGGTAGGTTCATCCAGAATTAGCAAAGCATTATTCATACCTGCAACCCTCTTAAGCATAGTGTTCAGTGCAAGTCTGTACGCTAAAGCAACTGATGTCTTTTCTCCTCCGCTTAAACTATTGATGCTAAGAGAATAACCACTCTGACTGATAATTGGAGTAAAATTAGAATCTGCTTCTACACTGATACTACCTGTCTCCATCAAGACATGAAACCACCTCTGGAATAATTGATTAAATTCCTCGTTTATACTCTGAAGAACATATCTTTCTATGTCTTGAACAGCTGGTATAAAGTGTTGCTCCAGCCAATTACACGTCTCCCGAAAAATCTGTTTAATCAGATAGCGTTCCTTCTTGACATGAACTTCGTTTTCAACTTCATGCAAGTTTGTTTCTAAAAGTCGTAGCTCTGATCGTTTGCCTGAAATGCTCTGTCTCATTTCTGACATCTTATTTTTAAAATCTTCAACCGTCTGCTGTAATATTTCTAATTCTTTAATTGCATTGTTATTCTTTTCAAATAGTATCTGCGTCTCGTGTAATTTTTGTTTATTAGAATTAATCTCGATCTCTAGCGTATCTACTAATTTGTTATTATCGTTGATTTCCTTTTCAATTTTTGACTTCCTCTTTATTTCATGCAAGCCTTCAAGATATCTGTGTTCAATTTTTTCGAATTCATATTTAGAGACGATTTGTTCTACTTGTCTATACAATTCTTTCTCAGGACTTAACCCGGACATCTCTCTCGATATCTGTGATAGCTTCGTCCGTTCTTCAAGAGAATAGTTGTGGTTACTAAGATTTTGTTGGTTTTCAGTTATCCTAAAGAATTTAATTTCAAGATTTTTCTTTGCATTCTCGATCGAATCCTTCTTTTCAGTTAGCATCCCTAGAACGCGTTGAAGTTTCCTTAAGTGTTCGTCTTTACTTTCTAGTTTCTCCATGAGGGATTTGGTCTCTCTTAATTTATGCTCGTAAGTCGTTAATGTGTGGTTCAGATATTTTACATGTTCCTCTACGCCCAATTTTTCTTGATGATATTCGGCTTTAACTTTTGAGATGTGCTCTCCACTCAGTTTCTGTCGGCAGGTAGGACATGGGGCACCTTCACCTATCCTGATCATGCGCTCAATTTCCTCTTGTTTTTTGGACATTTGCTCTTCTAGTGCTAGACGTTCAGTTCTGTTTTCGGCGATGAGAGACAAAATTTCCTCCGATTCCTCTCTTAGCGTTATAAGATGTGAAATCGATTCTTTGAGGCTTGCTTCTTCCTTTTCGAATGTGTTTAACTCTTTTATGGACTTTTCTTCTCTTTCAATCTTTTCTAATTCAGCTTTTCTCTCTTCCGTTAATCTATTGATGTCTGATTCGAGGTTTTTCCTTTCGTTTTCTAAACGCTGCTCCAACCTTGTCTTTTCCTTCTCAAAAATATCAAATAATCTAATGGATGGTTCTAGCTGTTTTAATCTATCTTTCTTTGAAACGTAATCGTCATAGATTTGCTCTAGTTGGCTAACAGTATTCTCATTGGTGTTGATGGAAGCCAAATCTCTTTTAAGGAGGTCTAATCTTTCTTGTTCTTTTTCTAAAGTCCTTTGATTTCTTTCAATTGTCTTATTCAAATGAGGTATGGATACCTGAAGCTGTAAGACAAGAACTTGCCTTGGCTTGAGACTTTCGATTTCTCCATTCAGTTCTTTGATTTTTTTATCTAGCTCTGATATCTCAGTCTTAGCCTTTTCTACTTCAATTGTCAGAAAGGTGACCCTTTGTTTAAGTCCCTCCAATAATGCTTTCCTTTCATAAAGGTCTTTAGTTATTTCAGAGCTTAAGCGGACCTCGCCTTTCGTCCAGCCAAGAAAGATCTCTGCGTTCCTCCTGGCTGTACTATATTCTTCAATATTGAAAGCCCTTCTTAGGATTTCTAGTCTTTTCTCTGGCAATTCTGAAAGAATTTGCTTCATCATTTCCTGTGGAGTAAAAATGGCGAATCGGTAAATTACAGATGTTGTTCTGGCTTGAGCTTTCTCATTAATATTAATAATCTTCAGAATCTTAGATTTCATTTCGCTGACGGAATAGCTAGTTCTTACGTGTTCGTCAACAATATATCCCGCGTCTTGTGTTACCTTCTTACTACGTCTTATTAGACTTCGAAAGATCTGATAATTTTTGATATTCGCTTCAAACTCCAGAAGAACAGAACCCCTCATTTCTCCCGATCTCAGAAGATTGTTTCCATCTATGTCGCCTAATCCAAATAGAGCAAACTCTATTGCAGAGAGAATTGTTGACTTTCCACATCCAATATCTCCCTGGAACAGGATTGTACCTTCAGGTATTTCTATTACTGTTTTTTCTTTATAACTTCTTATATTTTCTAAGGTAATTTTTTTGAGTAGCATGTTATTTTACCAATGCATTAATCTCTGAAACCCACAATTTGCATCAAAAATACTTTTTTCTCAAAGTCAGTTACAGTCTCGTCGTTTTCGATACTTTCCTTCTTTAGGAAAAGTAATAGCTCGTTTGCGGTAAATTTACCTTGTTCAGATATAAGTATGGATTGTATGAAATTCTTTACTTTATCATCTGATATACTAGGATCGATTTTAAACGATACTATTCTTTCTCCTATCACTTTTTCTTCTATGTCTTCTATGCTATCCCCAGACACTTTTATTTGGATAGTCTCCTGGGAGAAAAGGTTGTTTTTGTTAATGTAACACAATAACGCGCCCTTTGCTGAAAGTTTTTCTTTTAATCTTGAAAAAATAATATCGGATCGTTTTCCTATTATCTTAATTAGCACTATATTACCTGTTAGGTTCTCCATTTCTTCTACTATTGAATTTATTTTTTCTTCTACTTGCTTGACTGTATATTGATTTATATTAATAGAATTGAATATTATATCTACTATCTTTATTTCATTAAAGTCAGCCCTTATTTTTTCCATCTCGTCATCATAACTTATGATATAGAAACCTCTCCTATTACCTTGTGCAGTATCTTCTAAATCTGTAAATGTGGATCTGAACAAGGATATACAATTTAACATTATCCTATCCTTTCTCTAACTTCTAATATTTTCTAAGGATTTTTCTAATCTTATTTTTTTATATATTTATTTACCTCCGAAAATTCTATCACGTAGTCATTTGCAGCGTTCAGTTTATTATCACCCCCTCTCTAATCACTGTCGTGATATGATATTGAGAATACTATATTGGTATCTTGAACGGGCCGATCTTCACAAATATGAAAAAGACTAATGCTACAGAAAGCACAAATTTTAGTTTCTCTTATTCTAACGTTACCGCCTATTTAAAGCTAGCAGCCGCTGCCATTATCCTCATTGGGCTTCCTAGAGACGTTGAGTTGAAGCTAGCGTGTCGTTTGGAGTTTATTAATATCGAACATTCCAAACTATCAAAAAATCAAATGCCGCGCTCAAAATAGATATAGACATTTAGAAATAATTTTAATCTGTGCGCTCAGTTGAGGTGGATGACTCTTGGTCATTTAAAGAGTTAGGCAGACTTGAGACTTCATATCTTACTCATGATTATCATAAATATCCTGCCAAGTTTATCCCTCAGCTTACAGACAGGTTCATCAAAGAGAACAGTCGGATCGGAGATCTCGTTTGTGACCCCTTTATGGGTTCAGGTACCACGCTAGTTGAGGCTATTGTAAACGGACGGAGGGCTTATGGAACAGACATCAACCCAGTAGCTGTATTGATAAGCAAGGCGAAAACTACTCCTATTGAGCCTGCCTACCTGAAAGACCAAATATCACACTTATTAGGAGATCTAAAATCGAGTATGGGAATGAAACATCTTGGACAAATGTCTCTTTTAACCTGCAATGACGTTGATATTAGAATACCTGATAACAAGCGTTTGGAATACTGGTTCCCTGAGAAACAAATGGTGGATCTGGCAATTATATTATCAAGAATAAGCCAAATTGAGAATCAGGATGTAAAAATCTTCTCGCTTTGTGCATTCTCGAACATTTTAAGAGGATGTTCAAAATGGATGATGAAATCCGTTAAACCTACAATAGACAAGGATAAGATAATAGCCGATGCATACAAAAGTTTCTTCCATCAGACTCGAAGGATGATCATAAAAAATGGCGAGTTTTGGAAAATCCTTGGTACTAAAGATTATGATTGTGTTGTGGACAATGTTGATGCTTACAAGATGAGATTAAAGGAAAATTCTGTTTCTTTAATTGTCACAAGCCCGCCCTATGTTACTTCGTATGAATACGCGGATCTACATCAACTTACTGCTATTTGGCTAGGGTATGCAGATAAGCTATCTGAATTTAGGAGTAAATTCATAGGATCAATACGGAAAGACGATCACTTGCCTATTGATCTTTACAGCAAATTAGGGAGAAAAATCGCAGCAGAACTCAGACAAATCGATAAGAGAGAAGCAAACGGGGTAGAGCGTTACTTTTTTGAAATGCAGCTCTGTTTCCAAGAAATGCACAGGGTTTTGAAGCATGGTGGGAGAGCATTTATCGTAATTGGCGATACGGAACTTAAGGGGGTAGGGATTCATAATGGCGATGTCTTTATACAGACGATGGAAAAGTTTGGATTTACGATTCACCAGGTAATTAAACGACCAATTCCTAGCAAGATTCTCCCACTGACAAGAGATAAGAAGACAGGTCGGTTTATATCTGCGTTGAAGGCAGATAGATTGGCCTATCCATTCGAACACATACTCGCGATGGTGAAAACTTGAAAATTTGATTAAATAAGCTATGTGTATACTACTTTTGTAGAGGGATAAATCCTTATAAACATCTTTCAAAACCGCTCTTCAAATGTATTTTCTAATTAGTGCGAGTATTTGTTATGCGGTCATACAACTATTACCGCTGAGCTTTTCTACAACCTGAGGTTAAACATTGGTACATCTGCTCAGCACCTCTTGAAACTTGAAATTCATATCCGACTAACAAATCCTAACGCCAATCTAAGAGGCAGTAATGGGAACTGGCCAGGTCAAGCGGACTTCGATTTATGTGAATGAAAGTAAGAGTTCGTCATCGAAAACAATGAATATGCCTATGACTGGCCAAGCAATATCAGGAAAAGTGATATACGGCAAATATGGCGATTTCAATCTGACTATTCCAAATAAAAATAGCTTTGGGGATTACAAGCTATAATGGTCATAAGGATACATTGCCGGTCCAGTAGGTGAGGTTAACCCACGACTAAAAAGCGATTCTCCTCTAGACAACTACCTACCAGATTAGTAGGCGTTCCTGACAATCTGATTTCTGCAGGACATGGGCGATTACTGGTTGATATCGTTGTTAATTCTTAGACATTAGTGCACAGTAGTGTCTATATTCTACTGATGCCTATTCTAATGTGTATCTTTCCATTCCTTGAACTAAAAACGCACTGGATTATACAACATGTCTGATGGAGGAAGATGCATTGATAATACATGTCAAGTTCAAGACCAGAACACCCACAGGATAGAAGAGAGAAATGAAAATAACTCATCCATTGGTCATATGGTTTGGGGGGGGCGTGGCATATTGGGCTTGGGTTTTGCTATAGGAGTGATTTATAGTATTTGCAATTTCCTCCGAAAATGTCAGAACCTTGTGATTGTAGTTATGAGCTTTACCTGTAAAAAATGCGGTATGTCTTTTGAAGATAAGAAACATTATGAAATTCATCAGGGCATACAGGCAAAATCCAGAATTTATCAATATGGCACAAATATGCCATGGAAACCCAGCACGATCAGAGTAAATTCATGCAGCAATATGGGATTATATGAAATTTTAGTTCCTTCTGCCGTTTGGGAAATTTTATGATAGTTCTCCCAATTCCATTAGATTATTACCTTCGTATATTTTGTTATTGTATTATTCCCATGTATAATCGAATATTAGATATCTTTTTAGTATATAGGCCAGACCTCTGTCGCTTTAAGCAGGTATTTCACAATTGTGGTGGTAGATATATATTATATGCAAGATTTTTTACCTACATAACTAGGTCAGGTTGTATCGGAACATGACAACTATATTCAAATCGAAAGTAATTTATTTATCTATTTGCGCACTACTTATTTCATGTATTTTCATATCTTCTGATTTCTCTTCTGCGCAGACATTTCCTGCAGAGATATCACATCAAAATAAGGTAGTAATTTTAACCTTTGGTGATACCCACAAATCACAGTTTACAAAGGCCAAGCTTATCCTGGATAAATATAAATTTAAAGGAACTTTTTTTGTTACCTGTCTATGGGTGGGGTCTTCCACGTCGCGTCTGAATTGGCAGGATGTTTTAGCATTACACAAGGACGGACAAGATATAGAATCCAAAACAATGACGCATCGTAGGATGACGCATCTTTCTCCTAGTGATTTGAATTATGAGATAACGGGATCAAAGAAATGTCTGGCTATCCATGGCGTAAACGCTACGGTTTTCGCTACCACTCATGGAGACGAGACAGATAATTCTACTATTATTAACGAAATTTCTAAATATTATGATCTTGCAGTAAACGGCTTTGGTGCTTTGATGTTTTTACACTGCAATGGATATATCAAATATTCTAGTCAGACAGATTGTAGAACATACTTTGACAATGGTACGTTGACTTTCGCAAATCGATACTCCATTCGAGAATGGAGTCATAACAACGTTGATAGAGCGAACGCATATAATGATTCAAAGATATTTGATATTTTTGTTGACGAGGTTAATAGTCAACAGAAATACAATACACTAAATGGACCTGTGTTAGCTGTTCCTATAATTGGATACCATAGCATAGACACGAACAGAACACGGGATAGTACAGATGTGAATTTGTTTGCTCAGGAAATGAAATACCTGCACGACAATGGATTTAAGCTATTAACGTTGAGGGACCTGGCATACGACAAACAGAATCATGTCTTGTATATTCGTTCATACTCATAGAAACACAGAGACGATGATATAGTTTTGCAAGAATATGTCTTGTCGTAAAATTCAAAGGATCATCTGCTACGCGTTAGATTTTCGTATCTTCCTTATATGAGGCTTAGTCTAGGGATTTAAGTCAATAATTGTTCCAAGTCAAGTATCCATGGCACATCTGAAACCCGAGAATAATATTCTTTCGTGTGGTTTGAAATAATTCCTATAACTATTTCTAATCTGACTAGATGATGTGGCAAAGCATCCGCCTCTCAGAACTTTTTGATTTATTGCCCATTTATCGGTATATTCTGAGAATTTTGGTTTAAAGCCCGGATATAGAACATACTCAGAAGATGTCCATTCCCAGACATCGCCTATCATCTGGTAACAGCCATAATAGCTCCTTCCTTCAGGATACGAACCCACGGTAGACGGACCCCATAAGTATGACTCTAGCAAATTCGCATATTTAGGCTGTGGCCTTCGGTCTCCCCAAGGATAAAGAGTTTTTCTTTGCAGAGCATCATTCCAAGTTGCCGCCTTTTCCCATTCAGCTTCAGTAGGAAGCCTCTTTCCAGCCCATCTTGCGTACGCGTCAGCCTCGTAATAACTAACATTTACCACTGGTTCGTCTTTATTGATTTCATGAATCCCGCGAAAATCCTTCTTTATCCACTTAGTACCACTAGTACGACTACTACTGCCTTCGTATTGTCCTTTTTTAGTAGGAACCCAATACAATGGAGCTTCCCATGCATTCTCTCTAGTTAAATCCCATCCATCAGATAACCAATACCCATAGTTATCATATCCGCCATCTTCGATAAATTCAATAAAGTCTTTGTTGGTAACCGGTGTTACATCTATTTTGTACGATTGAAGATAGACTCTGTGTTTTGGAAGCTCGTTATCGTAACAAAACCCTTTCCCATTAAAACCAAGTTCAAAAATTCCGCCTGGGATTTCGACCATTTTTCCTAACTGTGTGACGGCCTCCTTTGGGATCGCTTGTCGTATTCGAGGCTGCTCTACACCTGTTCGTCGTTCCTGTTGACTTAGTGTCTTGACAGGAACGTAATTGTCTGAGGGGTCCTCGAAACGTTGGAAATAATGTTGGAAATCATAGATCATAAGTTCTTGGTGTTGCATCTCATGGTGGTTTCCTAACATGATATCGTACTTCAATTCCTCTAGCCGTGAGCCTGCTGTTGATGATGGTTCTCCATTGCTGAGCTCATCTTCTTCTTTAACTTTCTCGTTTAAAAAGGAAATAACCTCTCTTTCTATAACCAACCTATATTCCAATGTCTGTCGCACGGTTGGCCTAGGGAATTTGCCACGTTCTGATTTCGGGAGGATA
>JASHSN010000505.1 GCA_030038695.1 Nitrososphaeraceae archaeon | reverse complement strand
CAAGTTTATGCATATGTTAGTACGAATCGCCGAAACCTACGAAGTTGCGGTCATTGCTACTAATCAGATCCAATCCTCACCTGATGCAATTTTTGGTGATGTCTTCCGTCCTACTGGTGGTCACGTTGTGGCACATACCAGCACGTATAGAGTGTACCTCAAACGTTCGGGCAAAAACCGGATCGCCAGAATGGTCGATAGCCCTTGTCATCCAGAGAGTGAAGTTCTATTTACATTGGCCGAACAGGGGGTATCTGACCCATAAACGTCTATCAAGTGATTAGCTACATAACATAACATAAATTAAGGCTTTGAAGCCTTACCTTACGATGGCAAATTCACACGGTACGAGGAGAAAATCTCGTTCTGTCCTGACTAAGCGTAATGTCTGTAAGGGTTTGTCTTATTTACTAACAGATTATAAAGTCGGAGACAAAGTCATCATCGATATTGACCCATCTGAGCATTCTACTACTCCGCACAGGAGGTTTCAAGGAAAAATTGGTGTAGTCATGGAGGTAGGTAGGAGGATTTTGAAAGTGGCAGTAATGATCGGAGACAAGAAGAAAATTCTGCAGACTAGACTTAACCATATAAGACTGTTTAACACAGGAAAGTCGATGTGAACGGTGACAGACATTTTAAAAAAAGAAATAATAACATTGTCCGAAGTTAAAAACATTTTAGAACAGGTTAAACCAGATGATATGGATCAAATACAAAGATGGACACATGACTACGTTGTAAAATTCTCAAAGACCAGCTCAGAGGTTGCAAATCAAATGGTAAAACGCTTAATGGAAGAGTGCGAATTAAAGCAAGAGGAAGCAGTGGAAGTTGTAAATGTATCACCTTCCTCTTTAGAAGAATTAAGGGCGTTTACTTTTGGTTGGAAAAAACTAATCCTTACGGAAACATTGCAAAAGATGCTTAACATACTCCAGACGCAGAATGAAAGTTAAATAAAAAGGTAATTAATAGTTATACGGTAGGGGAAGGAAGGATCAATATTGTCAGCGTGGCTACGAGGACACGATAGTAGCAGCGAGACTACTAGCGAACAGAGTTCTCGAGCAGCTGCGCTACAAGGTCCGCGCAGGTACGAAGAGTACGCATACGTGTTGGATTTTACGCAACGAGCCAAATCGACCACCGTGAGAGGAAGGGAGGGCATGATTATTCAGGCAATAGGTGAGGAACGTCTTACACTATTGGAACTCCTAGGAACTCAAAATATGAGTATTGATGTTGCCGAACGAGTATATATTGGAAGGGAGGGCCGCGATAAAGTTATGAGTGTGCTTGGCAGGCTAGAATATAATTCTATATCACAGTCTGCGAAAAACGAACTCCCAGGCATAATTGAGAAAATAGTTATCGCAAACCAGAAACGCTTTATCGACTATATAAACTCAGCTCAACCGATTACCCCACGGATCCACGCTCTAGAACTCATTCCAGGTATCGGGAAGACCTATATGATGACCATAATTAGAGAACGAGACAGGAAAAAATTTGAAAGCTTCGCAGAAATTCAACAGAGGGTGGGATTACGTGATCCGGCTAAACTGATAGCAAAGAGAATAATTGATGAAATCACAGGTGAAGCGAGAATGAATTTGTTTGTCAGGAAATGAAATTGTCAAAACGACGGCTTCTCGGACAGCACATGCTTAAAGACGTAAGAATTGTTGAAAAACTAATTGAAGCTGCCGAGATTACCGAGAACGAAATCGTTTATGAAGCCGGAACCGGAGAAGGTACTTTAACAAATGAACTGTGTAAAAGAGCTAAATCAGTAGTTTCATTTGAGATCGACCGTGGCTTGTTCGAGAAATCATATAGTGAGCTCATGTCTTCTTTTCTAAACCTGGAATTAATCAATGGCGATCTTTTCGAATTCCCATGTTTTGTATTTGATGTTTTCATTTCCAACCTTCCTTATTCTAGAAGTAGGGATGCACTTCAATGGCTGGCGCTGCAAAAATTCAACCGAGCTGTACTGACTGTACAGAAGGAATTTGGAGATAAGTTGCAGGCAAGACCTGGCGACAAAAACTATCGTTCAATCACAGTCATATCGCAGCATTGTTTTACCATAAAGGAGTTGTTCCATGTGTCAAAGGGATCATTTGATCCTGAACCTGATGTTGAATCGACTGCTATAAAGCTGATTCCTAGAAAAGTATTCCCAATAACCAGGGCGACGATTAAGAATTTGAATCTCCTATTTTCATATAGGAAGAGGAAAACACTTTCAGTCTTAAAAAAGTACAATTGTAAAATTGATTTTGAAGGAAAGGAGAGGATAGATGAATTACAACCGGTTCAACTAATGAATTTAGCTCAATCTATGTGCAACTGAGCTCGTTACCGACACCTACTTGCTGCTTCATGTCCAAAATATACAACTTGATTGACACTTACAGGAAGTCAGGAGTTTACAAAAAACCCATATTAGATTCTTGATTGGTTTGTCAGTTCACTCTATTTGGAAGAATTAGTGGACGTTAACTCTAATCTTGCGACCATGTTGTTCATAAAGGGAGGAAAAGCAGAGAGTTTATTTACTTTCGTAAATTCACCTTTTTCTGAGTAGTAAGAATAGCGAACTTTATAGTTTTCAAGGTTTAAAGTTTTGATATGTGTAATTCCAGATGAGTTATCTACTACTGAAATTGTCTTGTTGTTCGGAGAATATATTTTCATAAAGTCTGCCATAGTCAATCTAATAGGTCGTATATATTGAATGTGTATATTTGAGCCCGCTTGATCGGTGCGTATGACATGGAGGCATTCTTTTCCGTTAATTGTACTATTTCCAACCCCCTTAGGTAGAAAATCCTGTTTATCGTCGACGTAAATTTGTACACGTGGATACAAATTGAACGCGTCATTCGTCGACTTAAGACATACCTTCGTAGGTATCGGCGGTGGGGCAAAATGGGGAATTATAACCAATGATACGAGCAGAGAAACTCCCATAGCAATAGGGGGAATCAGGACTTCTTTTTTTCCTAATCTTTTGGGAGGCTTTTCTTCTTTAACCTTACGCTTGGGCATTACAATGTTACCGCATCTAAAAAGAATCGTGTGCGGTATTATTAATATTCTCCACTTGTATTTCTAAAATCTACTCGGAATTGCCTAGTTGTTGTACTTGCTCAAGAAAATGATTGTGCAAACGCGTCTGGGACTTTTTACCTTGTTTTAAAATCTCGAAATCGATTGTTTTAGTCATTTTCTTCAGCACGTATTCATCGCACTAGGTGACTGAACCGTGTTCTGTTCGACCGTTCGTATCTATACGTAGTACAGCTAGTCTATGTGAGATCTACGCACGAATATAGAAGCACTTTTTATTGTTAATCGACAAGAGATGGTGAGAAATATGCAGATAGTTCAGCTATCGGATATCCATATTGGAAGCCTATTCGATCAAACAGTTTTTGACAATCTAGTACAAGAGGTCAACGAACTAAAACCTAATGCTATTATTATTACTGGAGACCTTACGGATGATGGGTTACTCTTCCAATTCAAACGCGCTCAATTTGAAATTGATAAACTTGAATGTCCTAACAAAATTGTTCTTGCAGGAAACCATGACTATAGACATACAGGCTACCTTATTTTTAAAAAATTCTTCCCGTCAAAGCAAGTCTATGAACTAGAAGACGATGTGATAATTACCACACTTGGAACTGCTCGTCCTGACAGAGATGAAGGCGAGGTTGGATATAGACAAAATAGGTGGATGATCGAGACCTTATCTAAATATCACGACAAAATTAAGATTATTGCAATGCATCACCATTTGATAGGCATTCCAGATACAGGTACCGATAAAATTATCATTGTGGACGCAGGTGATACGCTAAGGGCATGCCTAGAATCCAAAGTTGACTTGGTCCTCTGTGGGCATAAACATAGACCTTGGGTTTGGAAATTAGGGTCGCTGGAGATCGCGTATGCTGGAACGTCGTGTTCGACAAGATTCAGAGGATTTTTCGAGAATGCGTATAATATAGTAAATGTAGACGATGGAAAATCACAGATCGATATCAAGATAGTGGGAGGTAAACGGGTGCGTTTATCAGATTTGGTTAGTAAATATGAGCCCCCTGAAATGAGTGTGGGTAATCATTTGTATGACGAAGAACCATCTTCTGCGAATAGATTAGTCTGATTGGGAAAGAACTGAAGACAAAGTGCTGTTTTTTCGGCTGTAGTTAGATAACCGCAAATATTACATCCTTTCCTCCCTATAGGATTCCGACTGGGAGTTCGCTGCCATTTGAAATTATTGTTCCATGTCGATACTACATTCCATTTTGGAACAATAGCCGCAAAAAAAAGATATGGCCCCCTACTTATCAGATATTGTCTTTGTATTATCAGGGATGCAGAGAGGTGTGTATGGGGGGTATCCAGGAGGTATACTCAGAGAAGGGAACCCTGGACTCACATGAAAGGATCCTTGCCAATTTTTGCCACAAAACGGATCTGCGTATGCCTGTGATGTCGACATGATTGTCGTTGCTGCCATCGAAATCATCGCAAAAGCGACGAAAGATGTCAAAACAAGTTTATTGTTTGTCAATAAAATGAATACAACAGTTATGCCAATAAAGGTTTCGAACAATCGTTGCAGCGTGAACTAAACTGACATTTACTTGTGATGCAAAGACTCTGGTTATTTTATAATTATTTCAAAATAAAGAGCAAGATCATGA